>CAJYRU010000343.1 GCA_913777295.1 uncultured Sphingomonas sp.
GCCTGACGGTTTTCTGCAGTGATCGACATCGTCGTCCTTTCTATTCGAGGTTGAAGCCGCGGACGACACGGGTTTCCCCGCCTTCGGTCTCGACCAGCGCCACCGGCACATCGTCCAGTGTCGCGAAGCCCAGACCATCGTCCGCAGCAAACCCGATCAGTCGAAGCCCCTTGCGGAGCCGCCCTGCCTGATCGGGATCGAGGGACAGAGCCGGGATGTCGTCCAGCCCCGCCCCCAGTGGCAGGAGCGTTTCTTCAAGCGCGTGGCCCTTACCCAATTCCGCCAGTTTGTCCAGCGAAATGGCCGATTCGAGCGTGAATGGCCCCGCCTTGGTGCGGCGGAGCATGGTGACGTGACCGACCGTGCCGAGCGCCAGCGCGATGTCGCGGGCGAGGCTTCGAATGTACGTACCCTTCGAGACGAACGCCGACAGGGTGATTTCGTCCAGCTCCTCCCCGGCACGGGAAGGGGGACCGCGCGAAGCGTGGTGGAGGGGGGTGGCGACATCCACAACGGTTCCGTTTCGGGGCGCGCCCCCTCCACCAGCTTCGCTGGTCCCCCTCCCCGTGCCGGGGAGGATTTGAAGCGAGAACACCGTCACCTTGCGAGTCGCGAGGACGACCTCTTCCCCCTTCCGCGCAAGGTCATAGGCGCGTTCGCCATCGACCTTCAGCGCGGAATAGGCGGGCGGGACCTGTTCGATCGGCCCGGTGAACCGCGCCAGCACCGATTCGATACCGCCAAGCGTCGGTCGCACCGGCGAATCGGCGATCACCTTGCCTTCGAGGTCGAGCGTATCGGTCTGCGCGCCGAAGCGGATGGTGAAATCGTAGCGCTTCGACGCATCGAGCATCCGCCCGGCCAGCTTCGTCGCCTCGCCGATCGCGACCGGCAGGACGCCGGTCGCCAGCGGGTCGAGCGTGCCGCCATGGCCGACCTTGTGCTTGCCATAGCCACCCTCGCGCAGCGCGCGCTTGACCGCCGAGACGACCTGGGTCGACCCCGGCCCCAGCGGTTTGTCGATGATGATCCAGCCGTGCATCAGCGCATCGCCTCGCAGAAATGGCGGCGGCACAGCGCGACATAGCGGTCGTTGCCGCCGATCTCCGTCTGTTGGCCATCGCGGACGGCGTGGCCTTCGCTGTCGACGCGGAGGTTCATCGTCGCCTTGCGACCGCAGGTGCAGACCGACTTCAGCTCGATCAGCGCGTCGGCGATCGCCAGCAGCCGCGCGGAGCCGGGGAACAGCGCGCCCTGAAAATCGGTGCGCAGGCCATAGGCGAGGACCGGCACGCCCAGATCGTCGGCGACCTGCGCCAGCTGATCGACCTGCATTGCCGACAGGAACTGCGCCTCGTCGACCAGCACGCAACCGACCGCGTGCTGGCGATGCTGCGCGGCAACGCTTTCGAGCAGGTCGGTATCGGTATCGAACGGGGTCGCCGGCGCGGACAGGCCGATGCGCGAGCCTATCGTCCCCGCCCCTTCGCGCGTGTCGATCGCGGCGGTGAACAGCATCGTGGTCAGGCCGCGTTCGCGATAGTTGAAATCGGCCTGCAACAGCGTCGTCGATTTGCCGGCATTCATCGACGCATAATAGAAATAGAGCTTGGCCACTCAGCTCTCGGCCCCGCCTTCGTCAGCGCCTTGCTCCAGATCGCGGGCGACCTTCGGATCGCGCAGCAGCTGGTCGATGCGGGTGCCTTCGTCGAAACTCTCGTCGATCAGGAATTTGAGCCTGGCGGCATATTTCAGGTTCACGCGCCGCGCGACCTCCGACTGGAGATAGGCGGTGTTGGTGCGCAGCGCCTTCAGCACCACCTGTTCGTCCTTGCCGAGGAACGGCTTCACGAACACCGTCGCGTGGCGCAGGTCGGGCGACATGCGGACTTCGGTGACCGACACGAGATGCTTTTCCAGCACATCGTCATGCACGTCGCCGCGCGCGAGGATGTCCGACAGGATGTGGCGGACCTGTTCGCCGACGCGCAGCAGGCGGACGGAGCGGGTTTCGGGCGTGGTGTCTGACATGATCTAACCGAATTGACAGTGGAACCAGTGGCTGTCGAGTCGCTGGCACCAGATGGTGTTGTTGCCGAAGATATTTCGAATGTCGGCGGCGACCGGTCCGCCGTTCCAGCCGCGCGCGGCGGCCATGCGGTCGGTCGGGTCGTGGACGATGGCCTTGCCGTTGACCATCGGAAAAGCGCGACGCGGTCCAACCTGTTCGACGATAGCGACACCAGCTGGCGCGGGGCCGCCGGACAGCGCCCGGTCGAACGCGCCACGCTCGGACCGCAACAGCCACCATGACGGCGCGACATGCGACCAATAGAGCGCGTGGCTTGCAAGGAACCCGGCAAAGGGCAGCGCGACGATCGGCGCGAAGGCCGGCAGCAACGCCGCCATGCCGGCCGCGCGCAACCGCCAGCTGCGCACCAGCCCGTCGACCAGCAGCCCCAGCCAGCACAGCGCCAGCAGGACCGCGACAACCGGTATCGCCCAATAGGAACCGAGATTGGCGACGAACAATGCCGCCGCCCCGCCGATCACCCAGGCCATGCACCAGCGCAACCGGGGGCGGAGCGTGGCGGCAAGGGTTGCCCCCTGCCGCCCGTCACTCACAGCGTGCGATCACGCAGTTCGACTTCGTAGGTTTCAAGGAAGTCGCCCGCCTTGATGTCGGTGAAGTTCTGCGTGAACGTGACACCGCATTCGAGGCCCGCGCGCACTTCGGGGACATCGTCCTTGAAGCGACGCAGCGACGCGATCTCACCCTGGTAGATGATGACGTCGTTGCGCGTGATGCGCGCCTTGAGCGCCTTGCGGATGATGCCTTCGACGACCAGCAGACCGGCGGCCTTGCCATGCTTGCCTGCCGAGAAGACCTCGCGGATTTCGGCGCGGCCGACGACGGTTTCGAACGCTTCCGGCCCGAGGGTACCGGCCATGCCCGCACGAATATCGTCGGTCAGCGTGTAGATGACGTCATAATATTTCAACGCCACCTTGTTCCGCTCGGCGATCTCGCGTGCCTTGGCGTTCGGACGGGTGTTGAAGCCGATGATCGGCGCACCCGAGGCGGCCGCCAGCGTCACGTCGCTCTCGGTGATGCCGCCAACGCCAGAATGCAGGATGCGCACCCGGATGTCGTCGGTCGAAATCTTGTTGAGCGAACCCACGATGGCTTCGACCGAGCCTTGGGTATCGGCCTTGACCACCAGCGGATATTCGATCGCCTGCTTCGACTTGAGCGCCGAGAACATGCTTTCGAGGCTGGCCGGCGCCTGGGTGGTGCGCTTCTGGAGCAGGACGCCCTGACGATATTCGGCGACCTCGCGGGCACGCGCCTCGCTCTCGACGACCTGCAGCGGATCGCCCGCCATCGGCACGCCCGACAGGCCCAGCACCTCGACCGGGGTCGACGGGCCGGCCTGCTTCACCTGACGCCCCTTGTCGTCGATCAGCGCACGGACCTTGCCGCTTTCGGCGCCGACCACGAACACGTCGCCGACCTTCAGCGTGCCGCGACGGACCAGCACGGTCGCGACCGGGCCGCGGCCCTTGTCCAGCTTCGCCTCGATCACGCTGCCTTCGGCGGCGCGGTCGGGGTTGGCCTGCAGCTCGAGCAGTTCGGCCTGGAGCTGGATCTTCTCGATCAGCTCCTGCAGGCCGGTCTTTTTGAGCGCCGACACTTCGACGTCCTGGGTCTCGCCGCCCATTTCCTCGACCTGCACGTCATGTTCGAGCAGGCGTTCGCGGATACGCTGCGGGTTGGCCTCGTGCTTGTCGACCTTGTTGATCGCGACGATCATCGGCTTGCCGGCGGCACGCGTGTGATGGATCGCCTCGATCGTCTGCGGCATCAGCCCGTCGTCGGCGGCGACCGCGAGGATCACGATGTCGGTCACGTCGGCACCGCGCGCGCGCATCTCGCTGAACGCTTCGTGGCCGGGCGTGTCGAGGAAAGTGATCTGCGACTTGTCCTTCATCGTCACCTGATAGGCGCCGATATGCTGGGTGATGCCACCGGCTTCCCCGCGCACGACATCGGTGCCGCGCAGCGCGTCGAGCAGCGAGGTCTTGCCGTGGTCGACGTGGCCCATGATCGTGACGACCGGCGGACGCGGACGCAGCGCCTCGGCCGAATCCTCGGTCGTGTCGAGCGCGAGATCGATGTCCGAATCGCTGACGCGAACGATGTTGTGGCCGAATTCGGTCACCAGCAGTTCGGCGGTGTCCTGATCGATCGTCTGCGTCATCGTGACGGGCATGCCCATCTTGAACAGCGTCTTGACCAGGTCGGCACCCTTTTCCGCCATGCGGTTGGCGAGTTCCTGCACCGTGATCGCCTCGGGCACCTGCACGTCGCGGACCTGCTTGACCTGCGGCTCGCGCGGGCCGCCGAAGCCACGCTTTTCCTTCTCACGCGCCCGCTTCAGCGCGGCGAGGCTGCGCGAACGCGCCCCGTCGTCGCCCAGCGCACGGGTGACGGTCAGCTTGCCCGACTGGCGACGGTCGTCGCCCTTGCGGTCGCGCGAGGGTGCGGCACCACGGGCCGGTTCGTTGCGACGCGGCGTCGCCTGACCCGTACCCGACGGCGTCGGACGCGCGGTCTGGCCACCGGCGGCCGGACGCGCCGCTGCAGTCGCGGCCGGAGCGGCAGCGGGGGCAGGTTCGGGCTTAGGCTGCGGCTTCGGGATTTCCGGGCGCTGCACGGGCGTGAAGCCCGCCCCGGCACCGGCCCCGGTGCAGGCGAAGCCCGCGCCGCGTCCGGCACCCGCTCCGGCGCCGGCGCCTCAGCCGATCATCCTGACCGCCGACCCCAACCGGCCGGCGCCGCGTCGCTTCA
>CAJYRU010000344.1 GCA_913777295.1 uncultured Sphingomonas sp.
CCGCGCCGGGCGAATTCCATGCCCAGCAACAACACGAATGCCGCAACCAGCGCCCCTGCGCCACCCGCGAACAGTTTCAACCGCCGCTGACGTTCGGCCCGTACCGCGTCGGTCACCACTTCACCGATCGACCCCAGCACCGGCATCCCGCTGATCTTCTCCAGCTTCTGCACGGTGGCAAAGCTGGTCTTCAACCGGCTGAGCGCAAACGCCAGCGCGACACCCGCGCCGATCCCCACGACCAGCACGCCCAGCAACAACAGCGGCCGGTTCGGCGCGGTGGGCTTGCTCGGCTGGGTGGGCGGATCGATCACGTTGAACTGTACGGCGTCGGTATCGGTCTGCACACTGCTCCGCAGGCGCACCTGTTCCCGATCCTGGAACAGCGCATCATATTGCTGCTTGAGCGACGCGATGTCGCGGTCGAGCTGCGACTGCTGCGCCGCCGCCTGCGGATCGGCCGAAATCTTGGCCTGCAACCCGTTCAGCTGGCTTTCGATCTGGCTCTTGCGCTGCTGCAGCTCCGCCACCCGCGCCTGCCGGTCGGCCTGCGTCGCGCGCAGCTGCAGGTAGAACGGGTTGGGCGACGCCGCCGTGCCCCCGCTCACGCCACCACCCTCACCCCGCGCCGCCGCACGTGCGGACGCCAGCTGGCGGTTGAGTGCGACCATGTCGGGATGCTGGTCGGTCCAGCCGCGGCTGCGCCCTTCGGCGATCTGCCCCTCGATCGCGTTCAGCCGCGCCCGCGCCGGCCCGACCATCGCCGTCCCCGCCGTCCCCGGCAGCGTCGCCGCCGTGCCCGCCATCTGTGCATTGGCGGCATTCAGGCTGGTCTGCGCCGCCGCCAGGTCGCCATCGATCTGCGCCAGTTCGCTGCGCGCGTTCGACATGCGGTCGTCGAGCGACCCGGTGCCGGGCAGCATCGCCATATACTGCGCCTGGAACGCCTGCCGCCGCGCCTCGGCATCGGCCAGCTGCTTCTGCCGCTGCGCCAGCTGCTGGTCGAGGAAGCGCAGCGACTGCACCGTCGCATCCCGGTCGCTCGCCAAATTATCCTGCACGAAGATGTCGATCATCTTCTGCACGACCTCGCGCGCAACCTTCGGATTGCCCGACGTCGCCGAAATCTCGAACAGATTGTCCTGCTGCTGCGTCAGCTTGATCGCATTCTGCAACGACGCGATCCGGTCCGCGACATCGCGGTCATTGGCGACAGTTTCGTTCAGCGACGTACCACGCACGACCTTTTCGAGGTTCACCGCCGACGTCAGCGTCTGGCGGATGCGGTCGATATTCTTCGCCTGATCGTTCTGCGCGACCGCCGCCTCGGCACCCGGCAGCACCTGCCGCATCTGCACCATGACCCGCGCGGTCGACTGATAGCTGTTCGGGATCTGGCTGACCGCCAGCCACCCGGCAAGGCACACCACCCACGCGACCGCCAGCGCGATCCAGCGCCGCTGCCAGATCGCGTGGAGGATCAGCTTCAGCTCGTCATACAGCCCGTCCATCTCAGAACATGCTCTCTGGGATGATGATGACGTCGCCCGGCTGCAGCTTCACGTTCGCGCTGGCATCGCCATTCTTCAGCAGGCTGGAAATCCGCAAGCCGAATTCCGACTGCTTGCCCGTCGCCCGGTCGTACCGCACCAGCCGCGCGCGATTGCCCGACGCATATTGGTTCAGCCCCCCGACCGCAATCATCGCGTCGAGCAGCGTCATGTTGGCGCGGTACGGCAGCGATGCGGGCTTTTCGGTCGCCCCCACCACGCGCACCTGCTGGCTGAAGGTGCCGGAGAAATTCTCGACGATCACCGAGACCAGCGGGTCCTTCACATATTCGCCCAGCGCCAGCTTCAGGTCGTCGGCCAGCATCGCCGGCGTCTTGCCCGTGGCGGGCATGTCGTTGATGAGCGGCGTGGTGATCCGCCCGTCGGGGCGCACCTGCACCTTGGTCGACAGTTCGGGGTTGCGCCACACGAAGATGCTGAGCTGGTCGAGCGGCCCGATGACATAGGCCTCGCCCGGCGCCTCCTTCGCCTGCACGAACGGCGCGGGCGGCAATTCCGGCCGCGCGGCACCCCCGGCGCACCCGCCCAGCAAGGCCGCCATCGCCACACCCGTTCCCAAACCATGCCTGCGACGCATTACATTACCTCGTTCCGAACGAGCGCAGCCGCATCGGGACTGCGCAGGACTGCCCCTGCTATGCTGTCAAAGGGGTAAAGATAGGGTTGAGTATAGCCCAATTCCGCCCCGCCGTATCCCGTAAGCCGTACCGCTTCTTCAGTCCCGCGATGGGACAAGCAGCTCGCGGGCCGGCGGATGGCCGAGGAACGCGGAAGGGCTGGCCGTCGCGCCATAGGCCCCCGCCTGGAACAGCACGATCGTATCGCCGACCGCCACGGGGGGCAAAGCCACCCGGTCCGCCAGCCGGTCGAGCGGCGTGCACAGGCACCCGACGACAGAGGCGGTCATCACCGGCGCGGCATCCATCCGCTCGGCCACCGCCACCGGATAGTTGCGGCGCACCACCGTCCCGAAATTGCCGCTGGCCGCCAATTGGTGATGCAGCCCGCCATCGACCACGACGAATGTCTCGCCGCCGCTCTCCTTCACGTCGACAACGCGCGTGCAATAGACGCCTGCCTCGCCGACCAGCCACCGGCCCAGCTCGACCGCAAAGCCGGTATCGGCCAGCACCGCAGCCCGCCGGTCCAGCACCTCGCCCAGCGCCTGTCCGATACGCTCGACATCGACCGGGGTGTCGCCCGAAAAATAGGGGATGCCGAACCCGCCGCCCAGGTTGACGAACGCCGGCACCGCGCCCGCCTCCTCCGCCAGCCGCTCGGCCAGCGCCAGCGTAGCCGCCTGCGCCTCGATGATCGCCGCGCTGTCCAGCGTCTGCGACCCGGCAAAGATATGGAAGCCGTGCCAATCGGCGCCCGCCCCGACCAGCCGCCGGACCAGCGCCGGCACCCGCACCGCATCCACGCCGAAGGGCGATGCGCGCCCACCCATCCGCATCCCCGACCCGCGCAGTTCGAAATCGGGGTTCACCCGCACGGCGATGCGCGGGGTCAGTCCCAGCCGGTCGCCGATCGCCAGCGCCCGATCGGCCTCCCCCTCTGATTCGACATGCAGCGTGGCACCCGCCTTGATCGCCGCCGCCAGGTCGTCGTCGCGCTTGCCCGGCCCGGCAAAGCTGATCGCCGCCGCCGGCTTGACGGTCAGCGCCATCGCCAGCTCGCCGCCCGACGCCACGTCCAGCCCGTCGACCAGATCGGCCATCGCCGCCAGCACGTCGGCGTGCGGATTGGCCTTGATCGCATAATGCACGCGCACCGCCGCCGGCAGCGCGGCGCGCAGCCGCGCGACCCGCGCCACCATCGCCGCCCCGTCATACAGGAACGCCGGCGTATCCCCCGCCCGGTCGAGCAATTCGGCAAAATCCACGCCGCCGACGCGCAACCGCGACTGCTGCGCAAAGCCCGCCGGGATCGGCCCGACCGGCTTCATGCCCGCACCGCCTGCACGGCCAGCGTGCGCACCGCCACCCGGTCCAGCTTGCCATTCGCATTGCGCGGCAATGCATCGACCCAGACATAATGCGACGGCTGCTGGAAACTCGGTAGGTCGCGCCGCAACCGCCCCCGCACCGCCGCCTCGGCATCGTCGACCAGCGCCCGCGCGACCACGGTGATCGCCTGCCCCTGCCGTTCGTCGGGCAGGCCGACCGCGACCGCCTCCACCACTTCGCCGCCCGCCAGCACCGCCTCCTCCACTTCGGTCGGGCTGATCCGGTTGCCCGCCACCTTCATCATCTCGTCATCGCGCCCGACGAAGCGCAGCAGCCCGTCGCCGCCCAGCGCCACCGTATCGCCCGACCACACCGCCATGCCGCCACTGGCCATCCATTCCGGGGCCGGGCGGAACCGCGCCGCCGTCCGCTCGGCATCCCGCCAATATCCCTGCGCCACCAGCGGCCCGGCATGGACCAGCTCGCCCTGCTCACCCGCCCCGGCGCGGCTGCCATCGGCGCGCACCACCGCCACCTCGGCAAAGGGGATCGCCGACCCGATCGCATCAGGGTTCGCATCGATCAGCGCAGGGTCCAGATAGGTCGACCGAAACGCCTCGGTCAGCCCGTACATCGCATAGAGGTCCGCGCCCTCAAACCGCTCGCGCAACGCCCGCACCATGCGCGGGGTCAGCGCCCCGCCCGAATTGGTCAGCCGCCGCAACCGCGCCGCCGTCTCCGCCGGCCATGCCGCCTCCAGCAATTGCGTCCACAGTGGCGGCACCCCCGCCAGCGTCGTCACCTCGAACCGCTCGACCGCCTTCACCACGTCCCGCGCGGTCAGATAATCGAGCGGCACCACCGCGCCACCGGCCATCCACGTCGAAAACAGCTGGTTCTGCCCGTAATCGAAGCTGAGCGGCAGCACCGCCAGCACCCGGTCGCCGCGGGTCAGCTTCAGGTAGCGCGCGACCGACACCGCCCCCAGCCACAGATTGGCATGGGATAGCATCACCCCCTTGGGCCGCCCGGTCGACCCGGAGGTGTAGAGGATCGCGGCCAGCGCATCGGGATCGCCCTCGCCCACAACCACCGGCGCCCCGTCCGGCGTGTCGGTCAGCACCCGGCACCCCTCCGGCACATCCCCCGCCTCCAGCGCCGCAACCCGCGACGCCTGCGTCACCAGCACCGCCGCACCGCTATCCGCCAGAATATGCGCGATCTGCGCCCGTTTCAGCGCCGGATTGACCGGCACATGCACCAGCCCGGCCCGCGCCGCCGCCAGCGGCATCAGGCACGCGGTCCGCGTCTTGGGCAACCACGTCGCCACCCGGGCTCCGGGATCGAGATCGAGCGCCAGCAACCCGCCCGCCATCCGCCCCACGGCGGCTTCCAGCTCGGCGAAGGTCAGCGCGCCATCCCGGTCGATCAACGCGGCATCCTGCGCCGCGCCCTCGGACGGCAGGTGATCGATCGTCCGGGCAGGCGGAATGTCCATCGCAACCCCCTAGCGCCGATCCCGTGGCAGATACAGGGGGCGCCGCAGTCGGTGGATCGCCCAGCGTTCGACGTTGTCCCGGGTCCCGCTTCCGACGGCCACCAGCGCAACGAACGATCGATCGTCGGCGAAAATCACAAACCGTCGTCATTCCCGCGCAGGCGGGAATCCATAGCCGCCGACGTCTCGGCCGAAGTCGCCAGCGCCAGCGCAAATGGACTCCCGCCTCCGCGGGAGTGACGCGTGGGGTGGCGCCAGTCCTCCAGTGAACCGGATGCCCAGCGGTCCTAGAACCAATTGTTAGGGAGCAATAATCACACATCCTCGTCATTCCCGCGAAGGCGGGAATCCATAAGCGCTGACGTCCCGGCTCTATTCACCAACGCCGATACATATGGACTCCCGCCTACGCGGGAGTGACGAGTGGGGTATATGGCAGTCGTCCAATGAACTGAATGCGGGGCGGGCGGGGCGGGCGGGGCGGAAGATGCCGCACGCGTACCTCCCGGAACCGCGGAACCTCCGCGCAACCAAGGCCGTACCCCCGCGCAGGCGGGGGGCCAGGCGAATTGGAGCAGCTGAATAGCCAGATCGCGTCCGTACCCCCGCGCAGGCGGGGGTCCAGGGCCAAGCAAACCAACGGCTGCGAGCAGCAACTCTGGATCCCCGCCTGCGCGGGGATACGGCAAGGGCGCCCCCACCCCCCGCCGAAGCACGACCGATCCAAAGCCGACCACCCGATGCCGACAGCGTTCCGAGAACACTACCGCCTCCCGGACACACCCCGCTTGGCAGCACCCCCAACAACCCCTAAACCCGCGGCGAAACAGGGGAGTTACTACGTGATCCAGACAGGTTCGGCTTCGATCGAGGAAACGGTGCGCGCGGTGCTGCGCGACGTACTCGGCCTGTCGGACGAACGGGCGGCGGCGTTCGATGACGCCACGCCCCTGTTCGGCGCCCTTCCCGAACTCGATTCGATGGCGGTGGCGGGCGTCCTGACCGAGGTCGAGGACCGGCTCGGCATCCTGATCGAGGATGACGACATCGACGGCGACACGCTCGAAACCTTCGGGTCGCTGGTCGCCTTCGCCCGCGCCAAGGTTCCCGCTTGATCGACCACTACGACTGGCCCGGCGGGCAGGAGGCGCTGTGGCGCTTCGGTCCCGCTACCGGTCCGGTCGTGATGCTGCTCCTGCCGCCGTTCGAAGAGGCGAACCGGACCCGGACCTTCGCAGTCGGGCTGCTGCGGGCGCTGGCGGCGCGCGGCATCGCCTCGATCCTGCCCGACCTGCCCGGACAGGGCGAAAGCGTGCTCCCTACCGAAGCCGCGACGCTGGCCGACTGGCGTGCCGCCGTCACCGCGCTGGTCGCGGCGAGCGACCGTCCGGTCATCGGCGCCGCGATCCGTGCCGGGACCCTCCTCGACTGCGATGCCGACCTTGCCGGGCGCTGGCACCTGTCGCCGCAGTCCGGCACCGCGCTGGTCCGCGAACTCGGCCGCATCGCCGGCCGGATCGATCGCGGCGCCGCAACCGTCGACGTTGCCGGCAACCGCATCGCCACCGCACTGCTCGACGAACTCGACACGGCGACCCCGTGCGACCTCCATCCCCGCCGCGTCGTCCGCCTCGGCACCGATCCCGAC
>CAJYRU010000345.1 GCA_913777295.1 uncultured Sphingomonas sp.
CCCCGGCCTCCGCCGGGGTCCGCTCGAACGGCGGGCGCCGGGGGCTTTCCTACACTTGGTTCTTCACGCTAGCCTCATCTCCCGTTCGTTCTCATCGCCACCCCGCCGCGTCCGACGCACCGCCACAGCGTCTGCGCAAACCGCGCACGAGAGTGAACTTTGTGACCTTTGGACGCCAAAACGGGGCCGGACCAACCGTCCGACCCCGCCCAAGCGATTGATAATAGAAAGCAAGCTACCCGGTCGCCCGCGCCAGCGCCTTTTTCAGCTTCTCATGCGCCGCCTTCTTGATCTGGCAGATGCGCGCCGCGCCGACGCCCAGCACCTGCCCGATTTCCTCGAGGTTCAGTTCCTCGACATAATAAAGCTGGATCACCTGCGCCTCGCGCTCGGGCAGCGCGGCGATCGCGGCAATCAGCGTGGTCCGCAACTCGCCTTCGGCCAGCGCCTCGAACGCATCGGGACCGTCGTCCATGAACCACGGCGCCTCGTCGGTATAGACGTCGTCGATCGAATCGAACTGGACCGACTGGACATCGGCATAGTCGACGCGCAACCGCCCCAGCGGCACGCCCAGCCGGTCGGCGATCTCGGCCGGCACCGGCGCGCGGCCCAGCTCGACCGTCAGGGTCGATACCGCCTTGGCATAGTCGCGCCGCCGCTTCATCGCGCCCCGGCTGATCGTCGCCTGCCGCCGCAGTTCGTCGATCATCGCCCCGCGCAGCCGGGTAGCAAGATATTGCTCGAACGTCACCGTGCCGCGATCCTCGAACATCGGCACCGCCTCGACCAGCGCGACAAGGCCGACCTGCACCAGGTCCTCGACGTCAACCATCGTGCTCATATGGCCATGGACGTGCCACGCGATGCGTCGGACCAGCGGCAGGTGCCGGCGGACGATCGCGTCGCCGTCATTGGGTTTCGCGTGCCGGGTATAGACCGGCGCGCTCAATTCGGGCTGCGGAAAGAAGGGGGCGTTCATGCTGCGATGGCCTCCGGAGCGCCGATGACGGCGACGACTTCGACTGCCTTGTCCTCGGGAACCTCGAAGAAGCTCATCACCGGGGTGTCGGGCAGGCAGGTTTTGACGAGCTTGCGGACCGCGACGCGGATCGACGGCTGCACGACCAGCGCGAACGGCTTGGCCTCGGCCATCAGCGGCTGCGCGGCATGGGTCAGCGCGTCGACGATGCGGCGGCCAAGGTCCGGCTCGATCGCATGGCGGCGCGACGGATCGTTGCGCATCGCCTGGCCCAGCAGCGCCTCCAGCTGCCCCTCGAGCGTCATCACGCGCAGCGGTTCGCGCACGCCGCACAGCTTCTGGATGATGAGCGCGCCCAGCTCCGGCCGGATCAGCTCGACGATCTCGTCGGCATCCTGCGTCCGCTGCGCGACCACGACGATCGCGGCGGCGATGCGGCGGAATTCCTTGAGCGTGATATTCTCGGCCAGCAGCGCGCGCAGCACCTGCGTCAGGGTGGTGAGCGACAGCGGGGCGGGGCACAGGGCGGCAACCAGATTGGCGGCGCGATCCTTCAGCCCGTCGAGCAGCGACTGCACCTCGTCCGGACCCAGCAGCTCGGTCGCGTTGACGGTCAGCACATGGTTCAGGTGGGTGGCGATGACGGTCCCGGCATCGACCACCAGATAGCCCGCACCGGTCGCTGCATCGGCGTCGCCTGGCTGGATCCAGATCGCGTCGAGGCCGAAGGTCGGGTCCTTCGCGCTCTTGCCCTGCAGCAGCCCGCCGACCGCCTGGCCGGTGTCGAGCGCCAGCATCTCGGTCGCCGACGCCATGTCCTCGCCGACGACCACGCCGCCGATCGAGATGCGATAGGTGTACGGCGCGAGGTTGATGTCGTCGCGCACCTTCACCTGCGGCACGACGAAGCCCAGTTCCTTGGACAGCTGGCGGCGTACGCCAGTGATCCGGCTCATCAGCGGCGCGCCCTTGCGCTCGTCGACCAGCGGCACCAGGCCATAACCGATGTCGAGCATGATGTGGCAGGTGTCGGCCACTTCCTCCCAGCCGATCTTCGACAGGTCGGCGGCTTCGGGCAGCGCTTCGACCGGGGGCGGGGGCGGGGGGGCGTTCTTGATCTTGCCGAGCTTCCACGATGCGAAGCCCGCAATGCCCGCGGCGGGCGCCAGCACCAGGAACGGCATCCCCGGCAGCATCGCCAGAAGCCCCAGGATGCCGGCGACCGGCGCCCAGGTGCGGTGCGACGCGAACTGGGTACCGATCTGTCCGGCCAGGTCCTGTTGCGAGGTGGAGGTGACGCGGGTGACGATGGCGGCCGCCGCGATCGACAGCAGCAGCGAAGGCACCTGCGCGACCAGCGCGTCGCCGATCGCCAGCAGGACATAGGTCTGCGCCGCCTGTCCCACCGCCATCTGGTGGCTAACGACACCCAGGATCAGGCCGCCGACGATATTGATCGCAAGGATCAGTAGGCCGGCGACCGCGTCGCCCTTCACGAACTTCGACGAACCGTCCATCGCACCGTAGAAATCGGCTTCGGCGCCGGTCTCGATCCGCTTGGTGCGGGCTTCGTCGGGGGTGATGAGGCCGGCATTCAGGTCGGCGTCGATCGCCATCTGCTTGCCGGGCAGCGCGTCGAGCGTGAAGCGTGCCGACACTTCGGACACGCGACCCGCGCCCTTGGTCACCACGATCATGTTGATGATGATGAGGATCGAGAAGACGAAGAGACCGACGACATAGTCGCCGCCGATCAGGAAGGTGCCGAACGCCTCGATGACATGGCCGGCTGCCGCTTCGCCTTCATGCCCATGGACCAGCACGACGCGGGTCGATGCGACGTTCAGCCCCAGGCGGAACAGCGTCGCGAACAGCAGCACGGTCGGAAAGGCAGAAAAGTCGAGCGGCTTCTGCGCGTTGAGCGCGACCATGAGCACCGCGATCGAGATCATGATGTTCATGACGAAGAAGATATCGAGCATGAACGCCGGGATCGGCACGACCATCAGCAGCACGAGCAGCAGGATCGCGGCCGGCAGCGCCGACCCGCGCAGCGCGGGCAGCAGGCTCTTGGGATTGCTCAGGATCGCTTGCATCATGCGTTCCCCAGATTGGCGAGGATCGAATAGGCGAGCCGCGCCGATTCAGGGGTCGGGCGATAGAGCGATGCCATCTGCATCGGCGGGGTCGCCGCGTCGCCGCCGCGGCTGCGCACGACGTTCAGGTTGGCGAGCGTCGTGGTCAGCCACGCCTCGTCACCGCCCTGCGCCTCGTTGCCCATGATGACGTCGCCGTCGAAGCCGTTCATCAGCACCGCCGGCTGCATCCGGTTGACCGGGAAGCCGCCGTTCAGTGCATCGCCCATGTCGACGCCTTCGCCGCCGCCGGCCTTCGCCCCACGGTCCAGCTTGGTCGCCATCCGGTCATAGATGTCGGCAAGCGAGCGCGGCTGGCCGCCGGCGTCGTAGAAGATCGAGCGGTTGGCGCGGGCGGCGGCGGGGAACATGGCCGCTGCCGACCGGTCGGGATTGCTCTGCATCGTGGTCAGGAAATGGCGCGCACCACCCAGCCCCAGGAAATGTGCCATGTAGAGGTCGGTGCCGGTGGCAGTTCGGCCCAGCGCGCCCTCCAGGGCGGACTTGTTGTCGGCAGCATGTTCGGCGGCCATCAGCGACGATGCCTGCGGGTCGTTGCGCAGCTGCAGGATCGCGCGGCGGGTGCCCGGATCGGCAACATAATAGCGGCCGTTGCTGCCCTGGCGGATGCTGTCGGCCGCCCATTGCATACCGTGTTCGGCACCATGCGCCTTCACCACGCCCAGCCAGCTTTGTTCGACGAACTGGTACAGGCCGGTGGCGGAGGAGGTTCCGGCGCGGGCGTTGGTCTGCAGGCCGCTTTCGACCTGGGCCTGCCCCAGCAGGTAATTGAAATCGACGCCGGTCCGCGCGCTCGCCTTCGCGATCGCGCTGTGGACATAGGATCGGGCTTCTACCGGAACGACGCTCATCGGGCTGTACTTCGCTTCCCCTGTTCAGGAGGAAGCACAGCAAGCGTCGTGCCAGTTCGGGATTCGTCGCGGTGGCGCGTTCAGCGATATGCCGCCGCGGCCATGCGCTGCGGCGATCCGGCAATCCCTGGCCGGTAGGCCGGCAATCCGCCGCCGGCCAGCTGGTCGATCCGTCGGCGGACATTGGCCGCCATCAGGTTGACATAGATGCGCGCGGTTTCGTTCAGCCGCTGTGCCTCGCGTGCTAGCGTCTCCAGCTCGGCGTCGAGCGGCAGGTCGTCGTTGGCGGCGACCGCCTCGATCCCCTGCAGCTTCATCGCCGTGGCGGTTTCCAGCGCGGTAACATCGTTGGTCTGCAACGCCGCGATCTCGGCGTGCAGGCTGTCGATGATCTGGATCAGCGCATCACGCCGGTTCATTGCTGTTCCAATCAAGTTTCAGGGCGATGAGCCGGTCGGCAATGGTCGCGGGGGACAGGGGGAAGCGGCCTTCTGCGATCGCCTTGCGGATCGTGGCGACCCGGTCGGTATCGATCGGTGGCGACGACGACATTGCCTTTGCGGTGGTGCCGCCGGTCAACAACGCCGCCCCCGACTTTGCCGGGCTGGCATCCTGCGGCGCCTGCGGCGCCTGCGGCGTTTCGGCGCGTGCCTGTCCCTCGGTGCGCGCTATACCGCGCGCGCCGATCGACGTAACCAGCCTTGATCCGACAGATTCCACCATGTCCCCGTCCTTCGCGAACTGCTGACAAGTGGAGAAACGGCGGCATCGGCAACTTCTTTAGCAAAAATTACTGGATGATTATTTTTTTCGGGAATCAGCCGGTGAAGCCGGGCAGCGCGGCCCGGCCCGATTCCAGTGCGATCGCCTGAATCGGCGGCTTGGCCGGGTCGACCTTCACCAGCAGCCGGCCGCCGACCGGCGCGTCGCCCATCGCCACGCCGTCGCGGGTGATCGAGAAACCGGGGGCGCCCGCCTCCACCATGATCGGATCGCCGCGCCGGATGACGGGTTCGGGTTTCGCGGCCACGACGGCAACGGGCGCCGCCGCCGGGCGCTCGGGCTGGACGCGGGTCAAGCGGCGGACCGGGACATAGACTTTCCAGGTCGGCGCCATGCAGCTGATGACGACGGCGTCCTGCCGGTCGGACAGCCACCCGAATTGCGGCATCGGGCAGCGGGCCAGCTTCAGCCGGGGGTCGACCGGCATCTGCGCGCCGCCGTCCATGCCGATGCTGGCGCCGGTGAACTGGACCACCGCTTCGTCGAGCTGTGCGGTCGACTGGAAATTCTGCGCGGCGGCGGGGGTCGCGACCAGGATCGCGGCAACTACGAGGGTACGGATCATTGCACTGCTCCATCGGCAGGGGCGGCAAGCGGGGCTTGCCGGTCGGCAACGGCTTGCCGCTCACCGGCAAAGCCCAGATCGATAAAGACGCCACGCCCGCCGGTACCAGGCGGGGCGAAGGCGATCTGCGCCGGCGTCGCGGCCCCTTCGCGGACCAGCAGGGCGGCGACGGCGCGCGCCCGGTCGGTAGCGAGGATCGCGGCGCTGCCGGTCGTCGGATCGACATCCTTGCCGGTTTCGGGGCCGGCGGTCCCACCGGTCAGCGTGACGGCGATGCGCCGGTCGGCGGCTGCCCCGCGCACGAATTCGACGCTGGCGGCCGTCCCGCCGGGCAGCGCGGCGGAGCCTGTGGCAAAGCCGTCGATGACGGCACGGTCGACTGTCATCGGGATCGGCTGGGCATCGAACCCGGCACGGATACCGGCGGTCAGCGCGCGCTTGTCGACCGCCTGCGCCGCCTGCAGGAACACGAAGAACCCGACCAGCAACAGCGACAGGTCGGCAAGGGTGGTCAGCCATAGCGGGCGACCGGGGGCGGTGTCGAAACGGTTCGTTCTCATTCTGCGGCCTCCCGGAATTGTGGGCGTTCGCGCCGGGCGAGCGCGACCAACGGTGCCTCGAAGCGGGCGCGTTCAAATGCTTCGGCACGGGCCAGGCGACGCAGCCGTCCGGCGATCGGCATCCCCACCAGCGCGGCGAGAATCGCGCCGTACAGCGTCGACAGCAGCGCGATCGCCATCGCCTGTCCGATCGTAGTCGGGTCGGTCATCGCCATGAACATGCGGACCAGTCCGACCAGCGTACCGACCATGCCCAGCGCCGGGGCCAGTTCGGCAACGGCGGTCCACATGTCGGCTGCGGCAAGATGCCGTTCGGCGCGGGCCTCGTTGCGATAGCGCAGCGTGGCGGCAACGCCCTCCGGCCCCGTGCCATCGACGATCGCGGCGATCGCATCGGCAATGTCGGGATCGGCAATGCGCGAGCGGTCGAGCGTCATCACGCCATGATTTCGGGCGATGCGGCCCAGCGCGGCAATCTGGTTCAGCCCTTCCGCGGCGGAAAAGGGCCGGCGGCCGAGCGTGGCCAGCGCACGGAACGCCCGGCCGACATCGCCCGGCAGGGTGCGGATCAACAGGGCGATCGCGGTGCCGCCCACCACGAAGGCGGCGGCGACCGGGTCGGCATAGGGGGCAAGCACGGATGCGTCCATGCCCGCTACCCTGCAAGCACGGTGCCAGTTTCATGGCGGCAATTCCTTGCCGGGTGCGGTTGCCGCTTGCCGGTCAGCGGCGGCAAAGCGCGCGGTTTGCCGGTCGGCGGAGGGTTTTGACGCAATTGGCACGCCCTTTGCTGTGATCCCGTGTGACGCGCATCCGGCGCGCCGACTTGGGAACCGTCCGATGGCCGACAATGCTCTGTTCGGGATACACGGCACCGCGCTGCAGGTGCGGGCGCAGCGCATGGGTATGCTCGCATCGAACATCGCCAATGCGTCCACGCCGGGGTTCAAGGCCAAGGATGTCGACTTTCGCGCGGCGCTGGCCAGCGCGGAGCAGGGCGGCAATGTCGATCGCTCGATCGACGGCAACACGCTCTATCGCCGTCCGCTGCAGCCCTCGCTCGACGGCAACACCGTCGAACTGACCACCGAACAGACCGCCTTCGCCGAAAACGCCGTGGCGTATCAGACGACGCTCGCGTTCCTGAACGGTCGGATTTCCACCATCACCCGCGCGCTGAAGGGGGAATAAGCCCATGCCCGCACCCATGAGCATCTTCGAAGTATCGGGCCGCGCCATGTCGGCGCAGATGATCCGGATGAACACCACCGCATCGAACCTGGCGAATGCCGGGGCGGTGTCGACGACCGAGGCCGGCGCCTATCGCACGATGAAGCCGGTGTTCCGCACCAGCTTCGACGCGGCCAGCGGCCTTGCGACCGTCGATGCGGCGCAGGTCGTCTCGGCCGGCGAGGCACCGTCCAAGCGGCACGATCCGGGCAACCCGCTGGCCGATGCCGAAGGAAATGTGTGGGAAGCGGCCGTCGACGAACCGCGCGAGCTGGTCGACATGCTCGATGCCGCGCGCACCTATCAGAACAATGTCGAAGTGATGTCGACTGCCAAGTCGCTCATCACCGAAACCCTCCGTCTGGGACGCTGACCATGGCCACCACCGCAGTACAGAATATCCCGACGGTAAAGGGCGCCAATGACGCCGCCGCCAAGGCGAAGCTCGGCCAGCGCTCGCTGGGGCAGGACGATTTTCTGCGCCTGATGACCGCGCAGCTGCAATATCAGGACCCGTTCAACCCGACCGACAATGGCCAGATGGTCGCGCAGATGGCGCAGATGTCGTCGCTGTCGGGCATCACCGAGATGAGTTCGACGCTGAAGACGCTGTCCGCGCGCCTTGCCGGCAGCGGGACGAGCGACGCGGTGTCGTGGATCGGCAAGGCGGTGTTGACCGACAGCGCGACTGCCACCGCCGACACCAAGGGCAATGTCACCGGCGCGGTCGAACTCGACGCCGATGCCGCGCAGGTGAAGGTCGAGATCCGCGACGCCGACGGCAACCTTGCCCGCGCCGTGTCGCTCGGATCGCAGCCCGCCGGCATGGTCGATTACCAATGGGACGGAAAGACCGAGGCGGGCACCGCCGCCGGCGCCGGTCCCTACACCATCAGCGTCGCCGCCAGCGATGCCAGCGGAAAGGTCGTGAAGGCGCGCAACCTCGCCTGGGCCGGGGTTTCCTCGGTCATGCCCAATGGCGGCAAACCGATGCTGACGCTGTCCGACGGACAGCAGGTGCTGGCCGACACCGTTCGCAAGATCGCCTGATCGCCTGATCGCGTCCCGTTTTCCTTTGATTTTCTGAATTTTCGCAGGAGCAAATCCCATGTCGTTCTACACTTCGCTCTCCGGTCTGAAGGCTTCGCAGGTCGACATGGCGTCGATCTCGCACAACCTCGCCAACGTCGGCACCACCGGCTTCAAGAAGAGCCGCGCCGAATTCGCCGACGTCATCGCGTCCAACCTGTCGGTCGCGCCGACGCAGATGGTCGGGTCGGGTACGGTGGTGAAGGGCAATCGCCAGCAGTTCGGCGAAGGCAACCTGGTCCAGTCGTCCTCGTCGCTGGACATCGCGATCGCGGGCGACGGCTTTCTCGCGCTGAAGGCCGACCCGACCAAGGACGGCCTGACCTTTACCCGCAACGGCTCGCTGCGCGTCGATGCGAACCAGTTCGTGACCGATGCGCAGGGCGCGCGGCTGCAGGTCTATCCGGTCGACGGGTCGGGCAATGTCGTCGCCACGACCCGCGCGTCGCTGACCGACCTCGTGCTGGCCAGCACGTCGGGCAAGCCCGAAGGCACCGAGAATGTGACGCTGGGCACCAATATGAATGCCCGCTCGGTCGTGCCGTCGACCGCCGCGTTCAGCCGCTTCGATGCGACCAGCTACAATGAATCGATCGCCACCACCGTCTATGACGGTGCGGGCAATCCGATGACCATGACCACCTATCTCAAGCGCACCACCGCGCCGAACACCGATCCGACGAACCTGTCGAGCACATGGGAAGCGTATAGCTTCGTCGGCGATCAGCAGATGACGACCGGCGGCGGTGTGGGCAAGTCGGTCCAGTTCTCGTTCGACGCGACCGGAAAGATCAATGTCGATGCGACCGGCGCGCCGCAGGCCGTGGCCACCACGTTCGATTCGTTCATGCCGGCCAGCCGCATTGCGCAGCAGCAGATCAAGCTGACGTTGCCGACGACGACCGTCGCTTCGACCAAGCCGTTCAAGGTCGACGTCCAGCAGCAGGACGGCATCGCCGTCGGCCGGCTGCAGGGCGTGACGATCAACGAAAAGGGCATCGTCACCGCCAGCTATTCGAACGGCGATACCAAGGCGCTGGGCCAGGTCGCGATCGTCAACTTCTCGAACTCGGCGGGCCTGCGCCAGATGGGTAACAGCAACTGGCAGGCGACCGGCCTGTCGGGCGACCCCAGCTTCGCCAGCTCGGGCGAAAACGGGGCCGGCTCGCTGATGTCGGGCATGATCGAAGGGTCGAACGTCGACATCACCGAGGAACTGGTCAGCCTGATCGCCGCACAGCGCAATTTCCAGGCGAACTCGAAGGCGCTCGACACCTCGAACCAGATCACGCGGTCGATCCTCGATCTGCGGGCCTAACGCATGAAACTGGCATGACCCTTGCTCTGAGGCAGGGGTCATAGTTGGGAGGTTTCGATGGACCGGCTGGTCTACACCGCAATGTCGGGGATGCGTGGCCATATGGCCGCGCAGGCGACGATCGCGAACAACATCGCGAACGGCTCGACGATCGGGTATCGCGCGGACAAGATCGATTTCGAGCAGCTCCTGCTGAAGGGCAAGAACGGCGAACTCGAAACCCGCTCGCCCTCTTCGGAAGAAGTGCGCGACATGGACCGCCGCGCCGGATCGATCCTCGCCACCGGCCGCACGCTCGACATCGCGATGGAAGGCGACAGCTGGATGGCGGTGCAGGGCCTCGACGGCACCGAAGCCTATAC
>CAJYRU010000346.1 GCA_913777295.1 uncultured Sphingomonas sp.
GATGCGTGGCTGGAAGCGGCGCTTTGACCTCCGCCACCCCCCTCGACCGCGTCAGCGACTTTCCGGCCATTCCCGATGGCTGGGCGTATCTCGATACCGCCGCGACCGCGCAGAAGCCGCAGGCGGTGATCGACGCGATCACGCACGCCTATGACACGACCTATGCCACGGTGCATCGCGGCGTGTACCAGCGGTCGGCCGACATGACGCTCGCCTATGAGGCCGCGCGTCGTCGCGTCGCGTCGTTCATCGGTGCCAGCGCTCCGGAGGAATGCGTGTTCGTGCGCGGCGCGACCGAGGGGATCAACCTGGTCGCGCAGGGCTGGGCCGAGCGGCATCTGAAGGCCGGCGACCGCATCCTGTTGTCGATGCTGGAGCATCACAGCAACATCGTGCCGTGGCAGCTGGTCGCCGAACGCATCGGCGCGGCGATCGACGTCGTGCCGCTGACCGCCGATGGCCGTATCGACCTCGACGCGATGGCGGCGATGATCCGGCCGGATCATAAGCTGGTCGCGCTGGCGCATGTGTCGAACGTGCTGGGGTCGGTGCTGGACGGCCGCCGCGCGGCGGACATCGCCCATTCGGTCGGGGCGAAGCTGCTGCTCGACGGGTGCCAGGCGGTGCCGCGCGTGCGCGTCGACGTCGCGGCGCTCGACTGCGATTTCTACGTCTTTTCCGGGCACAAGCTCTATGGCCCGACCGGCATCGGCGTGTTGTGGGGCCGGCCGGCGCTGCTCGACGCGATTCACCCGGTGCAGGGCGGCGGCGCGATGATCGACCGGGTGTCGTTCGAACGCACCACCTATGCCCCGCCGCCCGCCCGGTTCGAGGCGGGCACGCCGCACATCGTCGGCGCGCTCGGTCTGCACGCCGCGATCGATTATGTCGAGGGCATTGGGCTGGACGCGATCCACGCCCACGAAACCGCGCTGGTGACCGCCACGCGCGAGGCGCTGGGGCGGATCAATTCGGTGCGGCTGCTGGGGCCGGACGATTCCGCCGGAATCGTCAGTTTCGTCGTGGAGGGGGTGCATCCGCACGATGTCGGCACCATCTTGGACGAAGAACGCGTCGCGATCCGCGCCGGTCATCATTGCGCACAGCCGCTGATGGATGTGCTGGGCGTCCCCGCCACCGCGCGGGCGAGCTTTGGCGTATATAACGGACCGGCCGATGTCGACGCGCTGGTGCGCGGACTGGAACGGGTGAGCAGGATTTTCGGATGAACGACGAACGCAGCTTTCAGGTCGAGGAAGTCGACGCCGTGGTCCCGCCGCCGCGCGCACGGGTGACCGATGCCGATGAACCGCGCCAGCGCGACTATCTGGGCGATTTCCTGGCGAAGAAGCCGGAGCCTGTCTCGACGGGCGAACCGGGCGGCGACGTGTACGAAGCGGTCATCGCGTCGCTGAAGGAAATCTTCGACCCTGAAATTCCGGTCAACATCTATGACCTCGGCCTGATCTATGGTGTCGATGTGGCCGACAACGGCCATGTCGCGGTGACGATGACGCTGACTACGCCGCATTGCCCGGTCGCGGAATCGATGCCGGCCGAGGTCGAGTTGCGCGTATCGGCAGTCCCCGGCGTCTCGACCGCCGATGTCAATCTCGTCTGGGATCCGCCATGGGATCCGCAGAAGATGTCGGACGACGCCAAGCTCGAACTGGGGATGCTGTAATGGCCACGCGCGTACGTCCCGCCGCGATCCTCCTGACGCCCAATGCCGAACGGCGCGTCGCCGACCTGATGGCGAAGGCCCCGGCGGATGCGATTGGCGTGAAGCTGTCGACCCCGCGCCGGGGCTGTTCGGGGCTTGCCTATTCGGTCGATTACGTGACCACGACCAATGCGATGGACGAGCGGATCGAAACGCCGGGCGGCACCTTCTTCGTCGATGGCGGATCGATCCTCTACCTGATCGGTTCGACGATGGACTGGGTCGAGGACGATTTCACCGCGGGCTTCGTCTTTGCCAATCCGAATGCCAAGGGCGCGTGCGGGTGCGGGGAGAGCTTCACGGTCTGATCGTCCCAAGTCGGGGGCAGGGGTGAAGCGTTTCCTATGGGTGCTGGCCGCATGGCCGGGGGTTGCGGCGGCACAGGACGCGCCGGAAATCGTCGTTACCGGACGCGGCCTCGCCGATGCGCCGGGTGATCAGGTCTACGACATCGTCACGCTGGACCGTGACCGGATCCTCGCATCGGCCAGTGGCCGGGTCGAAGATGTGCTGCGGGACGTTGCGGGCCTCCAGCAGTTTCGCCGTTCCGATTCCCGCAGCGCCAATCCCACGTCGCAGGGGATTACCCTGCGCGGGCTGGGCGGCAATGCGTCCAGCCGCGCGCTGCTGCTGCTCGACGGCGTGCCGCAAGCCGATCCGTTCGGCGGCTGGGTCGCCTTTCCCGCCTATGCCACCGACCGGCTTGGCCGCGTCCGGGTGACGCGCGGCGGGGGGAGCGGCGTGGCCGGACCAGGCGCCCTCGCCGGCACGGTCGAACTCGACAGTGCCGGGCCGGGCGACCTGACGCCCTTTGCCGCATCGATCGCCGGAGGCAGCCGTGCGTCGATCGACGCGCGCGGTTCGGCTGCGCTGGTGCGCAACGGTGGCTTCGCGACCCTGTCCGGTGCCTATGCCCGTGGTGACGGTTTCATCCCCATCGTGCGCGAAGATCGCGGCCCCGCCGACCGTGCCGCCCCCTTCGAACAGGCCAGCGCCACCGCGCGTGCCGTGATACAGCTCGCCCCCGCCACCGAATTGCAGGCCAATGTCTCGGCCTTCACCGACCGGCGCGATCGGGGCCTCGACTTCACCGACAATCGCAGCGAGGGGGCGGATGCCAGCGTCCGTCTGGTCGGGCGTGGATCACTCGGCTGGTCGCTGCTCGGCTATCTCCAGACCCGCGCCTTTGCCAGCCGTTTCGCCAGCGTCGCGGCTGGGCGGGCCTCGACCGCGCTCACGCTCGACCAATATAACGTACCGGCGACCGGGATCGGCGGGCGTGCAGAGATCGCCCCCGGTTTTGGCGCGTTGTCGCTGCGGCTGGGCGGGGACGTCCGCGTCGTGACGGGCGAGACGCAGGAACTCTATACCTATGTCGCGGGCAGTCCGACGCGACGCCGCGTTGCGGGCGGACGCAATACGACCGCCGGACTGTTCGCCGATGCCAGCGTCACGACCGGCGATGTCGTGCTGAGTGCGGGTGGCCGCGTCGATCGCTGGACGATCGGCGATGGCCGGTTGCTGGAAGCGGCACTGACCGGCACCACACTGACCGATCAGCGCTTTACGGATCGGCGGGGGTGGGAACCGATCGGGCGGGCGGGGGTGGCATGGACACCGACCGACGTGCTGACGCTGCGGCTGGCGGGCTATCGTGGCTGGCGGTTGCCGACGCTCAACGAACTCTATCGGCCGTTCAGGGTCGGGGCCGATGCCACCGCCGCCAATGCCGCTCTCGCGCCAGAAACCTTGTGGGGCTCGGAAGCCGGGGTCGAGTTGCGCCCGGCTACCGGCATTCGGCTGGCCGCGACGGCATTCGCGAACGACCTGCGCGATGCCATCGCCAATGTCACCGTCGCCAACGGGCCGGGCAATTTTCCAGGCGTCGGCTTCGTATCGGCGGCGGGTGTTTTCCGTCGCCGGGCGAACCTCGACCATGTCCGCGTGCAGGGCATTGAACTGGACGGGTCGGGCCGGCTGGGCGCGATCGAGGGGCGGCTGTCCTATGCCTATACCGATGCACGGGTGCGCGACGGCGGCGTGCTGGACGGTCTGCGTCCGGCACAGACACCGGCACACAGCGCTTCGGCAACGATCGGTTGGCGGCACGACCAATGGCAGACGTCGGCGACGCTGCGCCATGTCGCGGGACAATTTGAGGACGACGCCAATCTGCGACGCCTGTCCGGTGCCACCACCCTCGACCTTGTCGCAGCGATCCCGGCGACCCGCTGGCTGACGGTCGAGGCGCGGGCCGAGAACGTTACCGATACCCGGATCGAAGCGTCGATCGGCGGCGACGGCGTGGTGGAGCGTGCGGCACCCCGAACCTTGTGGCTCGGGGTGCGGCTGGGCGGCTGACCGGTTCGGGGCCAGCCGCGCCGTCCGCTACGCGCCGGTCTGCGATGCCATGGTGCCACGCGGTTCTACCATCGATGGCACCGGACCCGTTGCAGGACGCAGCGATTCGCGGTCCGCGGCGGTGACCGGCGCGGTCGGATCGGGGCGGAATGCCTCCGGTGCGCGATCGGTCGGGCCTGGGCGCGCCTTGCCCAGTGCCAGGTCGGGCGCTGCATGGCCTTCGGACGGCTTGCGCCGCGCCAGCAATATGCCGAACAATCCCACCGCCACGCCGGTGGCGGCAAGCGCGACCGTCCGCAGCGTCGATACGCCGGCGGTGCGCGGTTTCGGCTTGTGTTTCTTGTGCTTGGCCATGATCGATCCTCTTGCTGTCGCCGGTCCAACGACCGGCGCGCAGACAGGTTCAACCGACGGCTTCACTCCGGCGAACGGTCGCGGCTTCGCGGATCAGCCGCTGTTCGGTCGTGCGCTCGGCCCGGTCGGCCATTTCGGTCCACGCCTGTTCGGCGCGGCGGCAGCGATCACGAACATTGTCCAGCGTCGCGGCTTCGGCATTGGCGCGCTCCACGGCGGCGCGGGCGCGATAGGCTTCGGCGGTGTCGGCCAAGAATATCCTCCTGAAACAAAAAGGGCAGGTGGAGATCGCTCCACCCGCCCCATGGACATCAGTCTGCGGCGGTCAGGTTGACCGCGCTGACCCGGCCGCGTCGGTCTTCTTCCAGCTCATAGCCGACGCGCTGGTTCTGGTTCAGCGTGACCATGCCGGCGCGCTCGACGGCCGAGATGTGGACGAAGGCGTCGGTGCCGCCATTATCGGGGGCGATGAAGCCATAGCCCTTGTCGATGTTGAAGAATTTTACGGTGCCGAGCGTAGCCATGATGGTTCCTTCCATTGTTTGCGGGCGACGGAGATGCCGTCACCCTCGCCTTGGGCAGCAGGGAAAGAAGGAACTTGCCGCAAAGCAGGACACCATCGATTTGCGACTGTAGCGGATCAGATATGGGTATCGGCCCGCCCCCGTACAAGGGGCAGGCCGATCCGTGTCCTAAAGAGTGGTACGTGGCTCAGCGGCAGCGCACGTCGCTGTTGCTGCGATCGATCGCCTGACCGCCTGCCGCACCGGCCGCACCGCCCAGCAGCGCGCCCAGCAGACCCGAGCCACCCGGACGCAGTGCGGTGCCCAGCACGCCGCCGGCAATCCCGCCGACGATCAGGCCGGTGGTGCCGTCGTTACGGCGGCAATAATAGCGACCGTCCTGCCCGACATAGACGCGATCGTTGCGCGACAGGCGGCGTTCGCGATAGCGGTTGTCGTCGCGATAATAGCGCGCGGCGTCATAACCGTTATATGCGGGGTCCGGCCGATCCCAGTCGTAGCGGCTGTACCCCGCATCGGCATAGCGCGGACCGCCCATGCCGTAATCGGTGCATCCGGTGACCAGGGTGGCGGCGGCGACGAGGCCGAGGGTGAGCGCACGCATATCGACTTGTCCTTCGCTTGATAGTTCGATCAAGCGGGAATGCCGGGGGCGGGCGGATGTTCCGAATTTATACGGAAAACAATGGTTTCGAAGGCGAAACTACCAGCGGCCGCCAACGTCCTCGATCGCGGCCAGCAGCGCGCGCTTGCTGTCGGTCCGGTTGGCGCCGCCATTGCGCGGCAGTTCCGGGTTGCCGAGTGCGGCGCGGCGTTCCGCGAGCCGCGCTGCGACATCGCCATGCCGGAGCCGCGGACCAGGCCAGTCTTCCGCTTCAGTCCAGATCGTCGACGCCATGATCGCCCGCACTTTCCTCACGTATCCGTCGTTCAAGATAGGCACGATCCAGCGAAGAATGAAGCCGGTACAACAGTCGCGCCTGCTCGATCCGGTCGGGTGCGGTGCCCAACGCATATTGGCCCATCCGGTCCGCGATGAGATCCTCCACCCCTAGAATGGCAAAGGACGATCCCGGCGCGAAATCGTCGATCAGCAGGATACGCTCGCGCGGCACCAGCCCGTCGAGCGGCGTGCGTCCCACGACTTCGAAGCCAAGTGCCAGTTCAGGATGGATCCAGCCCCGCGTCGCGTTGCCCGGCCCGCTGGGGCGAACGAAGCCGTACTCCTGCAGCACCGTTTCCAACTCGCTCTGCGCTGGCGAGCATAGATCGAAATCACCGGTCGATACCGCGCTGCCCGACCAATATTCCACCGCAGCCCCGCCGACCAGGATTGGCCGGGGCTGTCCGTTGGCGCGCATCACTTCACTGACCGTTGCGAACATCCGCAACGCCGCTTCAAACGGTGCGCGCCAGACACTCACTCCGCCGCCTGCGCCCGGGGGGTGAGCAACGGTTTCAGATAGCGCCCGGTAAAGCTTCCTTCGACCGCTGCGACGGTTTCCGGCGTGCCCTCCGCGACCAGCCTGCCGCCCTTCACGCCGCCTTCCGGCCCCATGTCCAGGATCCAGTCGGCGGTCTTGATGACGTCGAGATTATGCTCGATCACCACCACGGTATTGCCCTGCTCGACCAGCTGGTGGAGGACCTCCAGCAGTTTGCGCACATCCTCGAAATGCAGCCCCGTAGTCGGTTCGTCGAGGATGTAGAGCGTGTTGCCGGTCGCACGGCGGGCCAGTTCCTTGGCCAGCTTCACCCGCTGCGCCTCGCCGCCCGACAGGGTCGTCGCCTGCTGCCCGACCTTGACGTACCCAAGGCCGACTTCGGCCAGCATCGCCATCCGGTCGCGGATCGGCGGCACCGCCTTGAAGAACTCGACCGCATCCTCGACCGTCATGTCGAGGACGTCGGCAATGCTCATCCCCTTGAACTTCACCTCCAGCGTCTCGCGATTGTAGCGCGCGCCGTGGCACACGTCGCAGGTGACATAGACGTCGGGCAGGAAGTGCATCTCGATCTTCAGCACGCCGTCGCCCTGGCACGCCTCGCACCGGCCGCCCTTCACATTGAAGCTGAAGCGGCCCGGCTTGTAGCCGCGCGCCTGCGCCTCGGGCAGGCCGGCGAACCAGTCGCGGATCTGCGTGAAGGCGCCGGTATAGGTCGCCGGGTTCGATCGCGGGGTCCGGCCGATCGGCGACTGGTCGATGTCGATCACCTTGTCGAGATGCTGCAGCCCGGTGATCTTGTCGTGCTTGCCCTGTACAATCCGCGCGCCGTTCAGCGTGCGGGCGGCGGCGGCATAAAGGGTGTCGATGGTGAAGCTCGACTTGCCCGATCCCGACACGCCGGTGATGCAGGTGAAGGTGCCCAGCGGAACGCTGGCCGTCACGCCGGTCAGGTTGTTGGCGGTGGCATTATGTACCGTCAGCTTCTTGCCATTGCCCTTGCGCCGCTTGTCCGGCAGCGGCACCGATCGCGTGCCGTTCAGGTAATCGGCGGTGACCGACCCCTTCGCCTTCAAAATCTGCTTCAGCGTCCCCTTGGCGACGACCTCGCCACCATGGACGCCCGCGCCCGGCCCCATGTCGATGACATAGTCGGCGGTGCGGATCGCATCCTCGTCATGCTCGACCACCAGCACCGTATTGCCGAGGTCGCGCAGGCGCCTGAGCGTCGCCAGCAGCATGTCGTTGTCGCGCTGGTGCAGGCCGATCGACGGTTCATCGAGGACATACAGCACGCCAGACAGGCCGCTGCCGATCTGTGACGCGAGGCGGATGCGCTGGCTCTCGCCACCCGACAAGGTGCCGCTGGTCCGGTCGAGGTTCAGGTAATCCAACCCGACATTGTTGAGGAATCCCAGCCGCTCGACGATCTCCTTCAGGATCGATTGCGCGATCGCCTTTTGCTGGTCGTTGAAATGCTCCGGCAGCCCTTCGAAAAAGCGCAGCGCGTCGACCACCGACAGATGCGTGGCATAGGCGATGTCCTGCATCGCCACCTTCACCGCCAGCGCCTCGGGCTTCAACCGCGCGCCGTGGCACGTCTCGCACGGCTGCGATGCCTGATATTTCGCCAGTTCCTCGCGCATCCACGCGCTCTCGGTCGACAGCATCCGCCGGTTGAGATTGCCCAGCACGCCTTCGAACGGCTTCTTGACGTCATACGCCTTCTTGCCGTCGATGAAGGTCAGCGTGACCGGCTTGCCCGCCGTGCCGTGCAGGATCACCCGCTGCGCTTCGGCGGGCAGATCCTTCCACGCTGCGTCGAGCGAGAAGCCGTATGCCTTAGCAAGGCTCCCCAGCACCTGCATGTAATAGGGGGAGGGCGGGTTGGACTTCGCCCACGGCACCACCGCGCCCTTCTTGATCGACAGTTCGTGGTTGGGGACGATCAGATCCTCGTCGAACTCCAGCCGTTCGCCAAGACCGTCGCACGCAGGACAGGCTCCCTGCGGCGCGTTGAAGCTGAACAGGCGCGGTTCGATCTCGCTGATCGTGAAGCCGCTGACCGGACAGGCGAATTTTTCCGAAAACACGATGCGGTTGTCGGGAATGCCGGCGCCTTTCAGCTTGCCGGTCTGCGGCGCGGCCTCGGTCGCGCGGTCGCCCTGTTCGCTGTCGAGCGGCGGGTTGCCCGACTGCGCCTGCGCCACCGTCGTGTCGACCAGATCGACATAGGCGAGGCCATCGGCCAGCTTCAGCGCCGTCTCGAAACTTTCGGCCAGGCGCGTGGCGGCATCGGGGTTCACGACCAGACGGTCGACGACGATCTCGATGTCATGCTTGAACTTCTTGTCGAGCGCCGGCGCATCCTCGATCAGATGGACTTCGCCATTCACCCGCACCCGCTGGAACCCGGCCTTCTGCCATTCGGCCAGTTCCTTGCGATATTCGCCCTTGCGCCCGCGCACCACCGGGGCGAGCAGCAGCAGCCGCGTCCCCTCGGGCAGGGCCAGCACGCGGTCGACCATCTGGCTGACCGTCTGCGCGCTGATCGGCAGGCCGGTGGCGGGCGAGAAGGGCACGCCGACCCGCGCCCAGAGCAGGCGCATATAGTCATAGATTTCGGTGACGGTCGCGACCGTCGAGCGGGGATTGCGGCTGGTCGTCTTCTGTTCGATCGAAATCGCCGGCGACAGCCCCTCGATATGCTCGACATTGGGCTTCTGCATCAACTCGAGGAACTGGCGCGCATAGGCCGACAGCGACTCGACATAGCGGCGCTGCCCCTCGGCATAGATGGTGTCGAAGGCGAGGGAGGACTTGCCCGAACCCGACAGGCCGGTGATGACCGTCAGCGTATCGCGCGGGATGTCGATGTCGACACCCTTGAGGTTATGCTCCCGCGCACCGCGGACGGAGATATGGGTCAGGCTCATGCGGTCCGTTCTATCTTCGTTCTTTTGGAATGGCTAGGGCGAGAGATGGGGGCGGTGTCGCCGCGTTTCGAGGGGGCCTTGCCGCGCCATGCCAGCGATTGGCGGTTGAGCGCAGCCATGTCGGCGTCGCCGGCCAGCGCCGCCTCACCTAGTGCCACCGCCCGTTCGAGCGCGTCCGCATCGGCATGGGCATAGGCCGGGCGGCCGGTGACATGGTCGTACCAGACCCCGCCGAAGCCATTGTCGAGCAGGATGCGCTGGAAACAATGATCGGCCACCACCGGCCAGCCCCGCGCACGCGCCACATCCGGCAGGGCACGCCGCGTCAGGTCGAGCCAGCGCGCCTCCAGCGCCGCACGGTCGCTCATGCCGGCAACCGGACGTGCAGCCGCCGCCAGCGTGCCTCGACGAAGCTGAACGCCCCGAACGCGACAAAGCCGATGCCGATCGCGGTCAACAGCAACTGCCCGCCCGCCTGCCGCTGCAACAGCGCAAATCCGCTTGCCATGCCGCCGGCTTCGTCGGCATCCGCAGCCCATGTCGCGCCGACGAACAGCATCGCGATCGCCGCGAATATCGCGGCGCGCGCGCCATAGCCGATGCGGCCCATGGTGCAGACATAGCCGGGCACCGGCGTGTCTCCCGACAGGGTCCGGGCAAATTCGCCGGTCCATGCCTTTTTCGCCTGCTGCGCCGCCGCCGCGAGCAGTGCGACCGCGACCAGCGCCACCAGCACGCGCCCGCCGGGCTGGTCCAGCATCCATGCGGTCCAGTCGTGCGCGCTGTCCTCGCCGCCGATCCGGCCGGTCGCCCGCGCGCTGTGGATGGCAAGGCGCGCGGCGGTCCAGGCCAGCACGACATGGGCGATGCCGCTGACCGCGTGCCCTGCGCGGCGGAATGCGCCCTTGGCATCGGTCGCCTGCGCGGCCGGATCGAACACCGCCTCGGTCAGCCGCCACAGCGCATAGCCGGCCAGCCCCGCCGCCATTGCCGCCAGCACCCATTCGCCGAACGGTTCGTCCGCCAGGCTGGCGATCGCGCCCTGATTGTCGCCCGCCCGCCCGCCGCGGAGCGCCGCGTCGATCGCGAACCATCCGACAATGCAGTACACGACGCCGCGCGCGGCGAACCCCAGGCGGGCAAGGAACGTGGCGCCGGAGCGGGTCGACATGGGGGGCGGGCCTTCAAAATCGTTGCGCTACGCCAACAGCTTGTCGTGGCAAGGGTTCCGGAGATTGCGCCGGGACCTTGCCGGTGGCAGTTTCCGGGGGAGGGACAGAATGGGGGAAACGCGATGCGGACGATCACGCTGGCGGCGGCACTGGCGGGCCAAGCGGCCGGCGCGGACGCGCCGCCGCTGACGCCCAGGACGCCGTGGGGCGTCGAATATGCCGACGACATGTGCATCCTCAGCCGTAATTATGGTGATGCAGCGAACGCCGTCACCATCGCGTTCCGGCCGACGCCGTTCAACGATCGCGTACAGACGCTGCTGGTCGGTCGTCAGAAGCAGATCGGCTATGGCCCCAGCGTCAAGGTCCATGTCGATGGCCGCGCCGGCATCGGTGTTTTCGACGGTACGGGGCAACGCAATGCGTTGGCGAAGTCGAACAACATGGCGGTCACCTTCGACCTGCCGCGCGACGTCGTGACGGACCTTGCCGGCAAGGAGCCGATCAGTTTTTCCCTGTCCGGAGGCCGGCCGCTGCGCGTCGCATTGTCGCTGTCGGCCGCGGCGCTGACCGCGCTTCGCAAATGCGAAACCGATCTGATGCAAGGCTGGGGTTTTGATGTGTCGGCAGTCGACACTACGCCGACCGTGCCGGCACGTGCCAACCGTGATCCGGCGATGTGGCTGGTGGATGGCGACTTTCCGCACGAGCTGCTGGGCGCAAATGCGGTCGTAACCGTTGCCTGGATCATCACCCGGGAAGGGGGTATTCGCAACTGTCGCGTCGTCCGTTCGTCGGGCAATGCGACATTCGATGCAATCCCGTGCAAGGCGTTGGAGAAGCGGGGCCGCTATACCCCGGCCCGCGATGCGGCGGGAAACCCGGTCGAAACGCCGGCCTCCCGCGTGATCCGGTTCCAGTCCTGACCGCCCCGCCTCACCCCCGTCCGAACGGCAGCAACGCCTCGTACACCTCCAGCGGCGGCTTGTCCTTCACCGCCACCCCCTGTCGCAGCAGAAAGGCGTGGCGGACGATCTCCGCCTGCTGCTCGATGCCATACGCCTCGAACGGCTTTCCCGGCACGATCCGGTACGCATAGGTGCAGAACGGATGCCGCATCAGCGGCAGCCAGTAGCGCCCGCGATGCTGGGTCTGGTGGATGTGCATCATCTCGTGCAGGAACAGCGCGGCCAGGTCGCGTCCGGCGCAGGCGAAATCGTCGCGATACAAGGTGCCGCCCGGATGGAAATGGATGCAGCCGGTCGGTGCCATCGCGACCTGTTTCGGCTGGAAGAACGCCCATTTCGCGTTCGCGACCCGCGCCCGGTCATACTCGATCTCGTCGCCGAACATGGTGCGGGCAAGGTCGACTTCGGCGGGGGTCAGCGGACGGCGCATCGCCGCCAGATGGTGGCGCGGCCCACGCCCGTAAAGGATGCGGGCCGCACGGTCGTCAGAAACGATAGCCGATCGCGAGCTGCAGGATCGGATAGACCTTCACCTTGTCGATGTCGTCCTGCAGCGAGCGGCGTTCGGCCTCCAGATCGGCCTGGAAGGTCGCGTTGTTGCGGGCGGTGCCGGTTGCCTGGAACCGGTCGAGCTTGAACGCGCCCTGGAACAGCACGCCGGTTTCGAACCCGAACATAAAGCCGCGCGCGTTCTTGCCCGACCAGCCTGCGGTCAGCGCGGGCGAGAAGTGCTTGGGCTTGGCAACGCCGCTCAGCGTGCCGACCTGTGCTGCGGTATAGTCATTGTCGTTGATCGTCACCGTGCCGCTCGGCGTCGCCGATACGCCGACCTGGTTGCTGTTGATCCGCGCGCCGCCCGAGATGCGGAAATTGCCGCCGAACGGATAGACGTCGGCCATCGCGCCGAACGACTGCAGCTTGATCTTGCCGTCATATTCGACGTCGTCGGAATCGAACGACTGGGTGACGTTCAGGAACGACGCGCCCCCGCGAATGCCGACATGGTCCGACAGCCGCCAGCCGATCTCCGGCCCGATGCCCAGCGTTCCGGCGGCGACCGCGACAGAAAAGGTCGACGTGCGCGGCGCATCGTCGACCGGGCCGACCGGCGTGGTCGCGGTCTGCGCGGCGGCAGGCAGGCTGAATGCGCAGGCGGCAAGCCCGACCAGCATCTTCTTCGTCATCGAATTGTCCCCCGGCCGGACGGCACGACCCCCGCGGTCGGCTGGTATCCGGCGGGGGCGCTATATTGGCGCTGCAACGGCGGGCCATCCTCCATTTTGGGTATGGCCAGCGCGGTCAGGGCGCGGGGGCGCCCGCACCGACCAGTTGGGCATCGACCCGTTGCTCGCTGCCGTCGAAGCGGAAGACGATCGGCATCGTGTCGCCCGGCTTCAGTTCAGGGGCGATGCCGAAGATCATCATATGCGCGCCGCCGGGCGCCAGCTGCAGCCGGGAATCGGGTGGCACCGGAATTTCCGAAACCGGCTTCATCGACATCATCCTGTCCTTCATCGTCATCGACAGATGCAGTTCGATGCGCTGCGCCTTTGGACTGGTCGCACCGCGCAGCATCGTCGCGACCTTGCCGGTCTTGCCGAGGATCGTGGCATAGCCTGCCGCCGGCCGGCCCGGCACGGCGGGCAGCCGTACCCACGCTTTCTCGACGACCAGCGCCTTTTCCGCGCGCCAGCAGCCGCCGGTCATGCCGAGCGGAAGCATCGCCGCCAGCATCATCCACCGTGTCTTCATGCGCACGCTCCTCACCCGATACGGTTCCCTATGCCGCGCATAATCTTGCGGCAAGCCGAACCCTGCCTATATCCGCCCTCGGAACGACCCGGAAGGCACCTCCCCGTGCCACCGGGTCCAGGCAGTATTTCAACCCGGGGGCCAATGAGGGACCATGGCTAAAGTAATCGGTATCGATCTGGGCACGACCAACAGCTGCGTCGCGGTGATGGAGGGCGGTAGCCCGAAGGTCATCGAAAATGCGGAAGGCGCGCGGACCACGCCGTCGATCGTGGCGTTCGCAAAGGATGGCGAGCGGCTGATCGGCCAGCCGGCCAAGCGTCAGGCCGTGACCAACGGCGACAACACGATCTTTGCGGTGAAGCGCCTGATCGGCCGCCGCTTCGACGATCCGGTCACCAAGAAGGATACCGAGCTGGTTCCCTACACCATCGCGCGCGGGCCGAACGGCGATGCGTGGGTGAAGGCGGGCGGCGAGGAATATTCGCCGTCGCAGATCAGCGCGTTCATCCTGCAGAAGATGAAGGAAACCGCTGAGTCGTATCTCGGCGAAACTGTGACGCAGGCGGTCATCACCGTGCCGGCCTATTTCAACGATGCCCAGCGTCAGGCGACCAAGGACGCCGGCAAGATCGCCGGCCTCGAAGTCCTGCGCATCATCAACGAACCGACGGCGGCGGCGCTGGCCTACGGCCTCGACAAGGACAACAACAAGACCATCGCGGTCTATGACCTTGGCGGCGGCACGTTCGACATCTCCGTGCTGGAAATCGGCGACGGCGTGTTCGAGGTGAAGGCGACCAACGGCGACACCTTCCTCGGCGGCGAAGACTTCGACGCGAAGATCGTGCAGTTCCTGGCCGACGAGTTCAAGAAGGTCGAAGGCATCGACCTGACCAAGGACAAGCTGGCGCTCCAGCGTTTGAAGGAAGCGGCCGAAAAGGCGAAGATCGAGCTGTCGTCGGCGCAGACCACCGAAGTCAACCTGCCGTTCATCACGGCCGACGCGACCGGCCCCAAGCACCTCGTCAAGTCGATCACCCGTGCGGACCTCGAGCGTCTGGTCGAGGATCTGGTAAAGCGCACGCTCGAACCGTGCAAGAAGGCGCTGGCCGATGCCGGCGTGCAGGCGAGCGCGATCGACGAGGTCGTGCTGGTCGGTGGCATGACCCGCATGCCGCGCGTCCGTGAGGTCGTGAAGCAGTTCTTCGGCAAGGAACCGCACACCGGGGTGAACCCGGACGAAGTCGTGGCGATCGGTGCCGCGATCCAGGCGGGCGTGCTGCAGGGCGACGTGAAGGACGTGCTGCTGCTCGACGTGACCCCGCTGTCGCTGGGCATCGAGACGCTGGGCGGCATCATGACCCGCATGATCGATCGCAACACCACCATCCCGACCAAGAAGTCGCAGGTCTATTCGACCGCCGACGACAATCAGGGTGCGGTGACGATCCGCGTGTTCCAGGGCGAGCGCGAAATGGCCGCCGACAACAAGATGCTGGGCCAGTTCGATCTGGTCGGCATCCCGCCCGCGCCGCGCGGCGTGCCGCAGATCGAGGTCACGTTCGACATCGACGCCAACGGCATCGTCAACGTGTCGGCCAAGGACAAGGGCAC
>CAJYRU010000347.1 GCA_913777295.1 uncultured Sphingomonas sp.
TCCGCGAATTGTCGCAGCGCCACGGCTGCCGCCTGCAGATGGGCGGCAGCGATCAATGGGGTAACATCGTCAACGGCATTGAACTGTCGCGCCGGATGGACGGGACCGATGTGTACGGCGTAACCACGCCGCTCATCACGACCGCCGATGGCGGCAAGATGGGCAAGACCATGTCGGGGGCGGTGTGGCTGCACGAGGATCAGCTGCCACATTTCGATTACTGGCAATTCTGGCGCAACACCGACGACCGCGATGTCGGCCGTTTCCTGCGCCTGTTCACCGACCTGCCCCTCGATGAAATCGCCCGGCTGGAGGCTCTGCAGGGTGCAGAGATCAACGAGGCGAAGAAGATCCTGGCCAGCGAAGCCACCGCCATGTGCCGTGGCGCCGACGCTGCCGCCCAAGCCGCCGAAACCGCGCGCCGCACCTTTGAAGAGGGATCGGCCGGCGAGACGCTGCCGACCTTTGCGGTCGCGGGCGGCATCACCGTGGTGGACGCGCTGGTGGCGCTGGGCCTTGCCGCATCGAAGGGCGAGGCACGCCGGCTTATCAAGGGCGGCGGCGCACGGGTCGCTGGCGAGAAGGTCGTCGATGAAGCGCAGCTGATCGCGGTCGAGGCGCCGGTGCGGGTGTCGGCGGGGAAGAAGCATCACGGGCTGCTGACGCCGGCCTCCTAAGAAATCCGTTTAGTTCGAGCAGCTTCGAGCGAAGTCGAGAAGCGTCTGTCGAGAACCCCGTCGCTTGGGCCAACCCCTTCTCGACTACGGTTCTCGACAAGCTCGAACCTCCGCTCGAAGCAAACGGATGGTGGAATTGGGGGCAAGCCGTCACCCCCGCCGAACCAGCACCGCCCCAACCAGCACCAGCGCGACGCCGATCAACCGCATCCCGCTAACCGGCGTCTTCGCTAATCCGATCAACCCGAACCGGTCGATCACCAGCGCGGCGACCAGCTGCGTCGCGATCATGATCGTCAGCATCGACGCCAGTCCCAGCCGCGGCGCGGCAAAGGCGGCGGCCGAGACGAAGAACGCGCCGTAGGCCCCGCCCAGAAACATCCACGACCGCGCCTCGCGCAAATTCGCCAGCGGCGTCCGGTCGGCGATCAGCCAAACGCCGATCAGGATCAGCGTCCCCACCGCAAACGACACCAACGCCGCCAACAGCACCGACCCGACGCTCCGCCCCAGCGCTGCGTTGGTCGGCGGCTGCACGGCAAGACCGATACCACCCAGCAGGGCGACGAGCAGCGGAGCGAAAGCGTTCATGGGCATCGCCATAAAAACACGCGATGGACAGTCAAGCAGGATGCATTACGCTGCCTGCCCGGGGATAAAGGGCATCGCGATGCACAGCGAAGCGCATATCATCGAAGGATTCTGGCGCGCGGCCCATGGCGACATCGGCTGGGAAGATGCGCTCGACCTGCTGGTCGTACCGCTCGGTTGCCGTTCCGGGCATATCGGCGTGCTGGATCGCCGGGCCGGCATCGTCGCATCGATCCTGTCGAGGGCGACACCGGCCGATCTGCGCGATGTCGAGGCGCATCGCGTATCCGACCCCTCGGTCAACCCGCGGCTTCCCCACCTGATGCAGACGGCCCCCGGCCTATGCATCACCGATGATGCCATCATTCGCGAGGGTGCCCGGCGCAACCTGCCCATCTATCGCGATTTCTTCCTGCCTACGGGAACGGCCGGCAGCGCGTTGATCCATTCCGGCGACGGTATCGACGATCCCCGCATCGCCTTTGCACTGATGGGGGCGGAGGGCGGTCCGGCAACCACCGCCCCGGTGCATCGCCTGATCGAACGGCTATTCCCGGCGATGGCCGGCGCGACGCGGCTGGCGGTCCGGTTCGGCGGGATGCAGGCGGATGCGATGGTAGCGGCACTGGACCAGCACCGCCGCCCGTGCATTGCGCTCCGCCGCGACATGGTGCCGACCGCGATCTCACCTGCCAGCGAGGGGCTGTTGTCGTCGGGCGACTATCTGGGCGTGCGTCATGGCCGGCTCTACGCCTGTCACCGTGACGCCGACCGGCGTCTGCGTTCGCTGGTCGAACGGATCGCCGCGCTGGACCCGGCCGCGATGCGCCGCCATCCGGTCGTGCTGCAATCGGCGTTACCCGATCGACCATTGATCGTCGCGTCGCTGACCCCGGTCCCGTCGCGCGGCACCCTGTCGGAAAGCTGCGCGCTGCTGACCCTGCCCGAACCCGCCGCGCCCGACGAACTGTCGCAGCTGCTGACCGACCTTTATCGCCTGACCCCGACCGAGGCCGCCGTCGCGCTCGCCGTCGCCGCGGGGCAGGGTCCGACCGAGATCGCCGCGGCGCGCGGCCAGTCGCGCGAAACGGTCCGCACCCATTTGCGCGCGATCCTGGCGAAGACCGAAACCCGTCGCCAGTCCGAACTCGCCGCGCTGGTCGGCCGGCTGATGCAGTGAACTCACCCCGACCGCAGCCGCCCGACCCCGGCATCCCGCTCGAACAGATACAGCGCCACCCGCGCCGCCTGCCCTCGCGACCCTTCCAGCCCCCCGTCGCGATCCACCAGCAACCGCGCGTCGGCATTGGCCACCGGCAGCAACTCGCCCAGCATCTCCGGCGTCGCCAGCCGAAACACCGCCTCTCCCGACTGCCGCGTCCCCAGCAACTCGCCGCCGCCACGCAGCCGCAGATCCTCCTCGGCGATGCGGAACCCGTCGTTACTCTCGCGCATCAGCGCCAGCCGCGCCCGCGACGTTTCCGACAGGCTGTTGCCCCGCAGCAGCAGGCACACCGACTTGCCGCCGCCACGCCCGACCCGCCCACGCAGCTGATGCAGCTGCGCGAGGCCGAACCGATCCGCCGCCTCGATCACGATCAGCGTCGCATTGGGTACGTCGACCCCGACCTCGATCACCGTCGTCGCCACCAGCACGCCCGCGCGCGCGGCCGAAAACTCGGCCATCACCGCGTCCTTTTCCAGCGGCTTCATCCGCCCATGGACCAGCGCGACCTTGTCGCCGAATCGCTGCCTGAGCGCCTCCGCCCGCGCCTCGGCAGCGGCGAGGTCGGATTTCTCGCTCTCCTCGACCAGCGGGCACACCCAATAGGCCTGCTTCCCCGCCGACAGATGCCGCGCCAGCCCATCGACCACCGCGTCCAGCTTGTCCTCGGACATCACCACCGTCTCGATAGGCTCGCGCCCCGGCGGCATCTCGTCCAGCCGGCTGACGTCCATTTCGGCCGACTGTGCAAGAAGCAAAGTACGGGGAATAGGCGTCGCGGTCATAACAAGGAGATGCGGAGCGACATTCGCCTTCGCCTGCAACATCATCCGCTGCGCCACACCGAAACGGTGCTGCTCGTCGACCACCACCAGCCCCAGGTCGCGATAGGTCACGCCCTCCTGAAAGATCGCGTGCGTGCCGACCAATATGTCGATCGACCCGTCGGCCAGCCCCATTAGCACGCCCTCGCGCACCTTCCCCTTGTCGCGCCCGGTCAGCGCGGCGACGGTCACGCCCGTCCCGGCCAGCTGCCGCTGCAACGTCGCATAATGCTGCCGCGCCAGGATTTCGGTCGGGGCCAGCAACGCGCCCTGCGCCCCGCCCTCGACCGCGATCAGCAGCGCCATCAGCGCGACCAGCGTCTTGCCCGACCCGACATCGCCCTGCAGCAGTCGCAGCATCGGCTGAGTCTGCGCCATGTCGCCCTCGATCTCCCCGATCGTCCGCGACTGCGCGCCGGTCGGCGTGTATGGCAGGTCCAGCTTCGCCCGCAGCCGCCCGTCCCCGGTCAGCGCCCGCCCTTTCCGCGCCCGTGCCTCCCCGCGCACCAACAACAGCGCCAACTGGTTGGCGAACACCTCGTCATAGGCCAGCCGCTCCCGCGCCTTGGCGTCGGCCGGATCGGCATGAATCCGCGCCAGCGCCGTCTTCCACGCCGGCCAGCCATGTTTGGCGAGCAAGCTTGGCTCGATCCATTCGGGCAGGTCGGGGGCGCGTTCGATCGCCTGCGCGGTCAACTGCCCGACCCGGCGCGAGGTCAGCCCTTCCGACAGCGGATAGATCGCCTCCCGTTCGGGCAGGCTGTCCGCCTCTTCGGGGGGCAGAACATGGTCGGGATGGACCATCTGCAATTCCTGCCCGTACAGCTCCAGCTTGCCCGACACGATCCGCGTTTCGCCCAGCGGAAACAGCTTCTTCACCCAGCCCGACGATCCGCCGAAATAGGTGAGACTCACGATATTGCCATGAACGTCCGCCGCCCGCACCCGCGTCGGCCCGCGCCCGGCGCTGACCCGGTAATCAGTCGCGACCAGCGGGATCGCGATCACCCGTCCCGCATCCTGCTCCATCAGTTCGGTGCGCTTCAGCCGGTCGACCCAGCCGGTCGGCAGATGGAACGCGACATCGACCACGCGCGACAGCTTCAACCGCTCCAGCGGCTTGGCCAGCGCCGGGCCGACCCCCTTCAGCGAGGTGACTTCGGCAAACAGCGGGTTGAGGAGTTCGGGACGCATGACTACTTGATCCTATATCCCAACCGACGGCCGCTGCCAGCGTCCGGCGGCGCAATTGCATTGGAACCTCATGGACCGCGAAACCCGGCTGAAGCGCCTGAAATTCCGTAGCTGGCATCGCGGCACCCGCGAGGCCGACCTGATGATCGGCGGCTATTTCGACGCGCATTCGGCGACGTGGAGCGATGCAGACATG
>CAJYRU010000348.1 GCA_913777295.1 uncultured Sphingomonas sp.
TGGTCGACGAGAAACGCTGGATCGGTGAGCAGCGTTTCCTCCACGCCCTCAACTATTGCATGTTGCTACCCGGACCGGAGGCGCAGCAGCTCGCGACCTATATCGGCTGGCTGATGCACCGGACGAAAGGGGGCATTGTCGCCGGGGTGCTGTTCGTCGTTCCGGGCGCCGTCGCGATCATGGCCCTGAGCTTGGTTTATGTCCTCTATGGTCGCGTCGGTATCGTCTCCGCATTGTTCTTCGGGCTCAAGTGCGCGGTGTTGGCCGTCGTGCTTCAGGCGGTCGTGCGGATCGGCGGACGAGCGCTCAGGTCGACACCGGCGAAGGCGCTTGCCGCGCTGGCGTTCGTCCTGATCTTCTTCGCTGGCGCGCCGTTCCCGCTGATCGTGCTGGGTGCCGGACTCGTCGGATGGTGGTCCGCCCGGCGGGGCAGCACGGCCTTCCGCGGCGGAGGTCATGGCGCGTCCCACGGCGCCATCGTAGCCGACGCAGACACGTTGCTCGGCGAAGATCTGCCGGCCCATGCGCGGCCGAGTTGGCCTCAGACGATCCGCACGGCGCTGGTCTGGCTGGCGCTCTGGCTCGTGCCGGTCGCGACGCTGCTCATCGCGTTTGGTCCCGACGACGTGTTCAGCCGCATCGCGACCTTTTTCTCGACGATGGCAATGGTGACGTTCGGGGGGGCCTACGCCGTTCTTGCCTATGTCGCGCAGCAGGCCGTCGAAAATTATGGCTGGCTGGGGCCGAAGGAGATGCTTGATGGCCTGGGCATGGCGGAGACGACGCCCGGCCCGCTCATCATGGTCCTGCAATTCGTTGGCTTTCTCGGCGCCTATCGCGATCCCGGCGGGCTATCGCCGCTGGTGGCCGGTACGCTCGGCGGCCTACTCGCGACCTGGGTGACCTTCGTCCCCTGCTTCCTGTGGATTTTCCTCGGCGCGCCCTTCATCGAACGCCTGAGGGGCAATGCAGCGGTCGCCGGTGCGCTATCGGCGATCACAGCGGCGGTTGTGGGCGTCGTCCTCAACCTCGCGGTGTGGTTTGCGTTGCACACGCTGTTCCGCGCGACGACGATGGTCGCGGCGGGACCGCTTCGCTTCGGTGCGCCGGTGCCGACCAGCATCGATCCCGCTGCGCTCCTCCTGTCCTTGGGCGCCGCCTATGCGATCTTCATGACGCGGGCGGGAGTCATGACGACCTTGCTGGCGACGTCGGCAGCCGGGCTTGCGCTTCATGGTCTTGGCGCAATCCGATGACCTGAAATCCTGCGAATGACTGTGTCACCGGCATCAAATCCATTTGGATCACAGGAAGGTTGCCGCCGGTGCGCACCAGCGTGAATTCGGTTTCGACCATCCGCGGATCGATCGTGCTGACACGCACGCCGGTGCCGTGCAGGTCCAATCGGAGGTAGAGCGAGAATTGCTGATCGAACGCCTTGGTGCCGCCGTAGAGCGACGGAGATACTACGACTAGGCGCCGGCGACCGTCGCCAGTGCTGCTGCACTGGCGACGATGGCTTTCACGCGATCACCACGACCGGCTGACGATGAGGCGGAAATTGCGCCCGAACACCGGTCGACCATAGATCGCGGTGGCGTTGCCCTGCCCGGAAAGAGAATCGGTGCGCGTGTTGCCTTCGGTCAATCCATGCGCGTTGGTCAGGTTGTCGCCGACGACCTGGAGCAACCATGGTCCATTGGTGACCATCACCCCCGCACCGAAGCTGCCGAACGCAGGCAATGCGGTCTGATTGAAGAAGTCGGTGTAGCGCTTGCTGGTATATTCGTAGCTGCCGTAAAGCGACGCATGCGTCGTGCCGAGGTCGAAATCGACGGTCGGGCGGACATGGCCGTAAACCTTCGGCTCGCGAATGATCTGCTTGCCGTTCACGGCGCTGGGGTCTGCGCCGATATTGTTGGCCAAGTTCTTATACTGCGGTTCCCCGACCGTGACCGAACCGGCTAGCGAGAAGGTGCGACCCACGGCCAGTCGACCGTCCGCCTCGATCCCTTTGGTGACGGCGGTTCCGACGAACGTTACTGCCTGATCATTGCGACCAGTGACGGGATTGTAGGCGATGAAGCTGGCGTTGAGCGGATCGAACTTCGTGTAGAAGCCGGTGAGATAGAGGTACGATCCACCCGACACCGCCTTCAGGCCCACCTCATATTGTCGCGCCTTCGAGGCGATGGGTACGGTCGAGGTGCCGAACGCCGTACCCGATGTGATCGGGATCTCCAGCTGCGATATGCGGGCATAGGCCCCGAAATGGTGCGTCAGGTCGTAATTGATACCTGCCGTCCAGTTGGTCGCCTGGGGAGCGAAGCGATTGTTGACGACCGCACCGGTGAACGCGCGCGTCGCATTGTCGGCCAGCGTAGTCGGATCGCCGAGATTAGCGGTTGCCGACAGCATCGCAGAGCCGCGATAGCCATACCATTCGTGCCGCACGCCGGCATCGATACGCAGGCGATCGGTCACGTCCCATGTGTCGTTCAGGTAGACGGCCGCCATGCGCGCGTCGACATTGCCACGATTCAACGTGGTGGTAGCGCGCAGCACGCCGTTCTGCGTCACACTGCCCAGGATCGTCCCGTTGGCATTATAGGCATAGAGATCGAGCGTGCGCGGCTTGCCCCGCACCTCGATGAGATAATCCTGATAGGCCTGTAGAACGTTCTGACCCCAGAGCGAACCGTACAGACCCGCCTTGACGTCATGCCGGCCGATCGGCGTGTCGAACTGACGCGTGACGCTCAGATCGCCCTGGGTCGAATAAAAACTGGCCTCGATCGCACGATACTGACCCGACATCACCAGTCCGGATGCGCTATACGGATCGTACACGCTCGCCCCGTTCGTACCCGCGATCGCATAGCCCATCCGCGTCACCGAAGCGCCGAACGCCGTCTTGGACGCATTCAGATAGCTGGCGGCGAAGGTCGCACCATCGACGGGATTGGTGGTCGAATAGAAAGCGTCGAAGCTGTTCTTGCCGATGGTCGCACCGGTCTTCAGCGAGATCGTCCAGTCGTCAACCGTCGCCTCATAGGTGAAGCCGATATTGCCGAAGCGAATGTACCGCCCATTGGCGAGATCGCGGCGAAGCGTGGTCAGGCCACCGTCTGCGTTCTGGAACGTGATCCCGACGTTGCGCAAGGCCGGCGAGTTCATCGTGCCGGTAAAGTAATTGATATAAGGGTTGAGCGAGACCGACGGGTTGCGCGGGTCGTTGGTCGGGATCGGCAGGTAGAAGACGTTGTGATCGTCGACGAATTGCGCGCTCAGCTTGAAGAAGCCGTTGGCAAAGTCGTGCTTGATATTGGCGCGGATCTGGCCGCCGCGATCGTTGGGAAAGCCGTTGTCGCGGTAACCGTCATGATGGCGGATGAAGCCGCCGACGGCATAATAAGTGTTCGAGTCGAGCGGGCCGGCCTGATAGGCGTCCAGACGGTAGAGGCCGGTATCGCCCAGTGTCACCTGCGCCCGGCCGCGCGTCGTCGCCGTGCCGGCAACGGTGATATTGTTGACGATGGCGGCCGCATCGCTGGCGTAGATCGGCGCCGGTCCGCCCCGGACCACTTCCACCCGCTCGGTCATCAGATCGTAGCGGTTCATGCCTTCACCGGCATTGAAGAAGAAGCCGTCGATCTCCTGGTAGAGCGGCAGGCCGTCCTGCTGGAAATAGAGATAGCCGCGATCGGTCGGAATGCCGCGCACGCGGGTGATGTTCTGCACCTCACCACCGGTGGCTTCGACCTGGATACCGGGAACGTTGCCCAGCAGATCGGCGGTGTTGAGCGGCGCGATCTTTTGAATGTCCCGTTGCGACAGGCTGTTGACCGCATAGGCGACGTCGAAGCGCCGTTCGGCACGGGCGGACCCGGTCACGACGATGTCACCCGCCTGATCGTCCGCCGGAACAGTCACCGCCGCTTGTGCCGATGCACCATCGGCTGTCTGGGCTAGGGCGTGCGTGGGAATGGCCGCGGCGATGCACAGCGCGGTGATCCCGACCTTGTCGAGTAAAGCGGATTTTTTCACGGAGAACCCCTTGTCTGTTGGGGGCGCCTTTCACTCTTTTCGTGACAGTTTTTATTATTTCCTGCAAAAATAAAACAGATATTCGGTCGATCCTGTAGAGGCGTGGCATGGCTGGCGATCTTCTCAACGACCGGATGCAGAACCGCATCCTGAATCGACTGTGGGTGCGGGGAGAAGCGTCGCGCTTCGTCTTGTGTCAGGAAGTGGGGCTGAGCCCTTCGGTAATGACCAAGATGACCAGCGACCTGATCGCGCTGGGCCTGATCGAAGAGGCGGATGCACAACGTGGACCGGGGCGCGGCCGCCCGTCCGTTCCGCTCAGGATTTCGCCGACGGCCGGTTACGCGATCGGCGCGGCCCCACATTATGGCGCGGTCGACGTGACCATCGTCGACTTTCGAGGCAAGCCCATCGCCATCGTTCGCGAGCCGTTCGACGATTCGCATCCGACGGTTTTTGCGCGACAGGTCCGCCGCATCGCGTTGGAATTGGTCGACCGGCACAATCTGCTCGGTCGGCGGCTGATCGGCTGCGGCATCGGTGTTCCGGGGCCGAATGCGATCAACGATCGAGCCCATTGGATCACGGTCGCCAGCCTCCAGCAATGGCGCGACACGGATCTGGTCGCCGTGATGTCGGATATCTTCGGGATGCCCGTCTGGGTCGAGAACGACGCCAATACGACGACTTTGGCGGAGTTCTATCTGTCAGACCTCGCCCAGCGCTGTCGTTCGGCATTGGTCATCCTGTTCGGTCACGGCATCGGCGCAGGCGTGATCGAAGACGGGCGGCTGTTGAAGGGCCAATATGGCAACGTCGGGGAGATCGGGCAGCTATTTCCAGCGGACAAGCCTCGCCCCAGCACAGTCGACCTCATGCGCACCCTTCGCGAGAGCGGTCACGCGGTCAGCGCGGTGACCGACATCCCGCAATTGATCGATCTCAACGATGCAACGGTCGCCGCCTGGACGAAAAGGGCCGCGTCGCAGCTTGCGCCGGTCCTTTCTGGCGCGCTCGCGTGGTTCGATCCGGGGGAAATCGTATTATCCGGCCCCCTCCCGCAGATGATCCGCCACGACTTGGCGCAGCGCCTCACGAAACGGCGGTGGGAAGACAATCTCGGCCGCCCCGCGATCCGCGCGTCGTCGATCGGCGAGCAAGCCACCGTCCTGGGAGCGGCGCTCCTTCCGATCATTGCCACCGCAGGGATTTCGAGCGCATCTGCCTGAGTGATGCATCGCCTCATGAAGCTGGAGCCGGTCGTACAAGAGGCTGGAACCAAGCGATGGGAGGATGCTGACCCTTGCAGGGCCGCTGCCGCTTCGATCAATCGCACCGACGTTTTCGCTCCCTCGAAATGCATCGTTACGGAAGGGGCCCGCCTGAGAAAGTGCTGGCACGCCAACGTCAGAGAGACACGACATAGGTGCGGCTGGAACAGCGAAGCGCCGAAACGATCCTCCACATCACAGATGCCGCGGCTAATAACCCATTTTTTGCACGGCCGGCGTCACGCTGGCCTTGCGAAAGCTGCCATGCTCGGCAGCAGCGCGGTAATAGCGGAGATGGCGAAGCTCGATCGAGGACGCCCTCTTGATCAAAATGGTGCCTTCCCGACGTGCGAGCGCCGCCGATACGGACGGTCGCTCATTGGCACCCTGCGGCGGGTTCCCGCATCACGGCTCTTTCCTTCCTACGGCTGGATGCCCACTCGGTTGTAACAAATCGCTAATAG
>CAJYRU010000349.1 GCA_913777295.1 uncultured Sphingomonas sp.
CGCACCGGCCGGCCGTCCAGCGCGATGCCGCCCTCCGGCGTGACCGCAACGTCCTTCCAGAAGCGCTTCACTTGCTGCGCCACTTTGCGGTGAGGCCGCGCGGGACGACCGCCATGGCGTAGAGCGCTGACAGCACGATCGCCGCGCCCAGCACCCGCATCGCGGTATCGGGCGCGCGGGCCAGCACGATCAGGCCGAACACCGCGCCCATCGCGGTGGCGATCCGGATCGCGACCAGCACCAGCCAGCGGTTACGGGCAACGGGATCAGGGGTCATGGCAGGTCCAGCAGCGCCGGGAGGAGGGCGGCATCGTGGCACATATGGTGCGCGCCGGCAGCGATCAGCGTGTCGCGGTCGTGATAGCCCCAGCTGACGCCGACCGCCCGCGTCCCCGCCGCGACGGCCATAGCCATGTCGAATCCGGTATCGCCGATCATCACCGTTCCCTCGGCCACCGCGCCCGCCTCGGCCATCGCGGCGTACAGCATCGCCGGATGCGGCTTCGACGGATGGCGGTCGGCGGTCTGCAATGTCGTGAAATGCCGCGTCAGCCCATGATGGGCGAGCAACAGCGCCAGCCCGCGATCCGACTTGCCCGTCGCCACGCCCAGCGTCCATCCGCCATCCAGCAGCGCGGTCAGCGCGTCGGCGATGCCGGGGAACAGCGGCTCCTCGGCCAGCCGTCCATCGGTCCGCATCGCCCGGAAATGGCGCTTATACCCCTCCGCCACCGCATCGTGCAGCCCGGTATCGCTATCGGGCACCAGCATCGCGACGGCTTGCGGCAGGCTCAGCCCCACGATCCGTCGCACGTCGCGCGGATCGGGTTCGGCCAGCCCTGCATCGGCAAAGGCCAGCGCCATGGCGAGACAGATATTCGCCTGCCCGTCGGCCAGCGTTCCGTCGCAATCGAACACCGCCAGCCGGGTCATGCGGCGCGCATCCAGCGACCCAGCGGATGGTCGGCCAGCTGCTCCGTCACCCGCGCGCGGATCTCGGCGGACTTGTTCTGGCTGAGCTTGGCGGTGCCGCGCCATGCGGTCGGGACCAGTTCGAACGCGACGATGGCGTGCATCATCGCCTCCGCCTTTCCGGGGTTCATCTGGTCCATCGACCACGCCGGTGCGGACTCGAACGTCGCGGTCAGCGCGTCGAGTTGATCGCGCAAGGCGGCCCGGTCCAGCGCGCGCACCGTCCCTTCGACCTCGACCGACACATAATTCCATGTCGGCACCTCATCCGGCCCCGCCGCATACCAGCGGGGCGGGATGTAGGCGTGCGGCCCCTGCACCACGAACAGCGCGGTCGCCCCGTCCAGATGCGGCGTCACCCGGTTGCCGCGCGCGACATGGAAGCGCAGCGCCCCGTCCGCGTTCGCCACCACCGGCACCTGCGTCACGGCCGGGCCGGAGGGGGTGGAGACGAACACCATGCCGAACCCTTCGTCGGCGACGAACGCCCGCGCGGCATCCTCGTCCATGCGAAAGGCGGCATTGGGATGCATCAGTCGCGCTGACCCCGCGACCGCCGCTCGCCGCGCCGTTCCTTGCGATAATTCTTGGCGTGGGCCTTCGCCTTGGCCTTCAGATCGGCCTTGGTCACCGGCGGCGGCGCATCGTCGATCATCGCATTGCCGAGGCTCAGGTCGAACCCCAACAGCTCGATGCTCTCGGCAAAGTGCGGCGGCAGTTCGGCGGTCACGTCGACCTGTCCGCCATCGGGATGGTCGATGCGGATGCGCCTTGCGTGCAGGTGCATCTTGCGGCTGACCCCGCCGGTCAGGAACGCGGCCTGCCCGCCATATTTGCCGTCACCGACGATCGGGTGGCCGATCGCCGACATATGCACGCGCAGCTGGTGGGTCCGTCCGGTAAAGGGCTGCAGTTCGACCCAGGCCGCACGATTGCCGACGCGTTCGATCACGCGGTAGCGGGACCGGGCGGGCTGTCCCTCCGCCTCGTCGACATGCATCTTCTCGCCCCCGGTCCCCGGCTGCTTGGCCAGCGGCAGGTCGACGATGCCGTCCGAAATATCGGGGATGCCGACGACCAGCGCCCAATAGACCTTCTTGGCCGTCCGCCCCGAAAACGACTTGGCGAAGAACGCCGCCGCCCGCGCGGTGCGCGCGATCAGCAGCGCGCCCGACGTGTCCTTGTCCAGCCGGTGGACCAGCTTCGGCCGGCTCTCGCCGTCGAATTGCAGCGCGTCGAGCAGCCCGTCGACATGGTCGTGGGTCTTGGTCCCGCCCTGCGTCGCCAGGCCTGGCGGCTTGTTCAGGACGATCGCCTGTTTGTCGCGGTGGATGACCAGTTCCTGCGCGAACGCGGTCTGTTCGGCTGACAGCGGCGGGCGTTCCGCCTTGGGCTTCGCCTGTGCCACGATCGCCGATTCGGGCGGCGGTACGCGCAGCACTTGCCCTGCGGACAGGCGCGCACCGGGCTGGGCACGGCCGCCGTCGATGCGCAGCTGCCCGGTCCGCGCCCAGCGCGATACGGTGTTGAAGCTGGTATCGGGCAGATGCCGCTTGAACCAGCGGTCCAGCCGGATGCCGTCGTCGTCGGCACCGACCGTGAATTGCCGGACGTCGTTGTCGCTCATGCCGCCCCCCGCGTCATCAAAAGGCCGGCGAACAGCGCCAGCGCCGCACCGATCACCGACAGCAACGCATAGCCCAGCCCCTGGGCCAGCGCACCGCGTTCGATCATGGTGACCAGATCGAGCGAAAAGGCCGAAAAGGTGGTGAACCCGCCCAGCACGCCGACGCCCAGCGCCAGCCGGATCTGTTCGTTGCCGCCGCTGCGTGCGAGCAACCCGACCAGCAGCCCCATCGCCAGCCCGCCGATCAGGTTGACGCCCAGCGTCCCCCAGGGATAGCCGGGGCCGAAGGTCGTGAGCGTCCAGCGCCCGAAGAGATGTCGCAAGCCGGCACCGATCGCGCCGCCGGCCATGACGATGAAGAGATTTCCCATGATCGGCTGTCGCCTAGCCGATTGCGGCGCGTGATGAAACCATCGTGCTGTACGCGGGCCAGCGTGGTGCGATGCCGACTGGCTCCATGTTCGCGGGCGCGATGGTCATCCCCGGCCTGTTTGCCTTTTCGCCGGGGCGGGTCATGGCGATTTGGGCTTTTGGATGATCCGGTCCCTCTTGCTGGCGGCGGTCGCAATCGTTACCTGTTGCTGCGATGCACAATGACGCCGCCCCTGAGTCCGCGACCGACACCGCTACCGAAGAGCTGCGCGCCTCGCTCAGCGACATCATCCGCTTCGCCCTGATGCAGCGGATCTGCCTGTCGGTGCGCTACAACAACATGGACATGA
>CAJYRU010000350.1 GCA_913777295.1 uncultured Sphingomonas sp.
CTGCCCGGCCGCTCGACCTTCACCACCTCCGCGCCCAGATCGGCCAGTAGCTGTCCGCACCACGGCCCGGCCAGAATCCGGGCCAGCTCGACCACGCGAATGCCCGCCAGCGGCTTCATCCGCGACGCAGCTCGTAGATCACGCGCGCGACCGTCTGTCCGTCGCGCTCGACCAGCGCATCGGGCAATTGGGTCGCGCCCAGTGCCTCGATCGCCCGGCGCGACCGGTGATTGTCGGCCCCGGCGCTGAACCGGACCGCGCTGACCCCTGCCAGCGCATGATCGATCATCAGGCGCTTCACCTCGCGATTATAGCCCCGCCGCCAGTGGCTTCGCGCAAGGAAGGTCCAGCCGATCTCGACCGCATCGTCGCCTGCAGGGACAAAGCGGGTCGTGCCGATCACCCGTCCGTCGGCGGCATCGCGGATGGTCAGCATCCCGCCGGTGGCCAATCCGCCATCGAAGAAGGCGCGGAACACCGGCGCCTGCCAGCGGTCGTGCGCAGGATGCTGGTCCCAGATCATCGGGTCCGACGCCACCGCGAACAGCGCGGCATGATCGTCGGCGACGGTCGGGTGCAGCGTTACCAGATCGCCGATCAGGACCGGCTGGCGATCCATTACCGAGGGACCATCAGAACGCGGCGATCCCGGTGATCGCCCGGCCGAGGATCAGGCCATGGACGTCGTGCGTGCCTTCATAGGTATTGACCGTTTCCAGGTTGATCGCGTGGCGCATCACATGGAATTCGGCGGCGATGCCGTTGCCGCCATGCATGTCGCGCGCGGTGCGGGCGATGGCCAGCGCCTTGCCGCAATTGTTGCGCTTGATGATGCTGATCGCCTCGGGCGCCAGCGTGCCGTCGTCGAACATCCGCCCGGCCCTGAGTGCTGCCTGCAGCCCCAGCGCGATCTCGGTCTGCATGTCGGCCAGCTTCAGCTGCACCAGCTGTTTCGACGCCAGCGGCACGCCGAACTGCTGCCGGTCGAGCGTATATTGCCGGGCGGCGTGCATACAGAATTCCGCCGCGCCCATCGTGCCCCACGCGATGCCGTAGCGCGCGCGGTTGAGGCAGCCGAACGGCCCCTTCAGCCCCTCGACATGCGGCAGCAGCGCGTCCTCGCCGACCTCCACGCCCTCCATCACGATCTCGCCGGTGATCGATGCGCGCAAGGACAGCTTGCCCTCGATCTTGGGCGCGGACAGCCCGGCCATGCCCTTTTCCAGCACGAAGCCGCGAATCTTGCCGCCATGCGCGTCCGACTTGGCCCACACGACGAAGACATCGGCGATCGGCGAATTGGTGATCCACATCTTGGCGCCGCTGATCCTGTAGCCGCCGTCGATCTTCTCCGCCCGCGTCCGCATCCCGGCAGGATCCGACCCGGCATCGGGTTCGGTCAGCCCGAAACACCCGACCCATTCGCCACTCGCCAGCTTCGGCAGATACTTCGCCTTCTGCGCATCCGAACCATAGGCGTTGATCGGATGCATCACCAGGCTCGACTGCACGCTCATCGCGCTGCGATAGCCGGAATCCACCGCCTCGACCTCGCGTGCGACCAGGCCATAGGCGACATAGCCCATGCCCGCCCCGCCATATTCGGGGTCGATCGTCACGCCCAGCAGGCCGAGCGCGCCCATTTCGGTCATGATCTCGCGCGCGAAATCCTCGTCGAGAAAGGCGCGGGTGACGCGCGGCAGCAGCTTGTTCCGGGCATAGCCATGCGCCACGTCGCGGACCATGCGTTCATCGTCGCTCAACTGCGTGTCGAGGGCGAAAGGGTCTTGCCAGTCGAACCGGCCCATATCGGCCATGGGCGTTTCCTTCAGAGCGTGGGGGCGACCGTCCCGGCCGCCTCGGGAGGAGCGGATTGGATGGGGGCAGGCTGCATGACGACCGGCGGCGCGACCGGCGCGGGGCGTGGCGTGGTCAGCGCGACCGATTCCAGGTCGACCAGCGCCTTGCGCGCATCGACATACCGTTCGGCGGCGGCGCTCCATGCGGCCGCGTTGGCGGCGCCGGGCATCCGTTCGATCTCCGCCATCGCCTGCTCCACCTGGCCCGTGTCCAGCCGGCGGCGCGCCCGCTCCAGCCGGTCGCCGGGGCGGCTGCTGGGTGTCGTGCCTTGGCGGATCACGATCAGCTGCCCGACCTCACGGCGCAACGCATCCCACCAATTCTCGTTCACCGGCCCGGCGGTCAGCGGAATTGCGGCTGCGTCGAGCGCGCTGCGCAGATCGTCGAGCGTCACCGGGTTCCGTGCGGCGGCGATCAGGGTGCGGACCGCATCGGGCCGGCTGCCGCCGAACCGGTCGCGCAACTGCCCCTCCAGATAGTCGAGTGGCCGGCCGCGATCCAGCGCGCGGCGCGTGGCGACGATCACCATCATGTCCTCGGCGCGCGTCGCATAGCCCGCGGCATTGCGCGCGCTGCTGTCCAGGCCGACGATGCGCGTCTCCAGATCGGCGATCCGTGCGGCCAGTGCGGCTTCGCGGGCCGACAGGATCGGCAGCGCCGAAACCTGTGCCGGCGGGCCGGCACTGGTGGCGGCGGGAGTCGGCTGTGCCGTCGGAACGGCGGCCTGCTGCTGCACGCCCCAGCCGAAGCGCGGCGCGACATAGCGCAGCACCGCGAGCGTTACGCCGATGCCGATCACGAAGGCGATGAGGGCGATCGCCAGCCATCCCCGGCCGCCGCGACGACGCGGGTGGCTGATCGTTGGAAAGGGCGCATCGTCGCTGATCATGCTGCCTTATCCCCGCGCCTGTCCGTCGGGTCAATCACATGCATCGGCAAGGGCGATGGCAGCGGCAATGGTCGCGGCATCGCCCGGCCGATCGGCGACCGCGACCGCCCGCCATCCATGGCCCAGCACGTCGGCGACCGCCGGGGCGATGGCGGTAACCGCGATGGCACCGCGATCGGCGGCCAGCGCCGCCAGCCGTCGCGCGGCACGCTGGGAATGGACCAGGGCAACCGACCCGTACAACGGGGCGGGGTCGGCTCCCTCGATCGTCTCGCTGGCATAGACCGCCCGGATCGCGGCCAGCACCCGATGATCGGCCACCGCCCGCTCGCGTGCGGTCAGCAACAGCGCGCGGCGGACGCCTGCCCGTTCGGCCGCGTCGAGCAATGTCTGTCCATCGGCATCGCCGGTCGTGACGACCTGCAATCCGGCCGCCCGCGCCGCTGCCGCCGTCGCCGCGCCGACCGCATGGACCGGCAGCGCGGCATAGGCCCGCAATGTCGCGCCCGCCTGTCGCACCGCATTGGCGCTGGTCAGGATCAGCGCGTCATGCGCGTCCGCCGGCGGCCCGTCCCACGCCAGCGGCACGATGCGGAACAGCGGCAGGCGGATCGCGGTGCGGCCCAGCGCCTCGATCGCGCGGGCGGTAGCAGCATTGCCCGGTTCGGGCCGCAGCACCGCCAGCGGTCGGCTCATCGCGCGAACAGCTTCGCCACGCTGTCGGGCGCGCGCGCGAGCAGCGCTTCGGCCAGCAGGCGCGGCAGGTCGATGTCGTCGATCGCCCCGCTCCTGCTGTCGGCCACCTGTGCGCTGCCGTCCTGCGCCAGCAACTGCGCGCGCAGCGTCAGCACGTCGCCCTCGATCGTCGCCAGCGCCCCCACCGGCGAATGGCAGTCCGCCCCGAGCGCCGCCAGGAACCCGCGCTCGGCGCGCACCGCCTGATGCGTCGGCGCATCGTCGATCGCACGGACGAAGGCGAGGGTGGCGGTATCCTCCGCCCGGACCTCGATCCCGACCGCACCCTGCGACGGGGCGGGCAGCAGCGTGTCGATCGACTGCGCGGTGCCGACATCGTGCCGGCCCAGCCGCTCCAGCCCGGCGGCGGCGAGCAGGGTCGCATCGACCTCCCCCGCCGCCAGCTTGGCGAGGCGGGTGTCGACATTGCCGCGGAACAGCACGATCCGCGCATCCGGGCGATGGCTGAGCACCTGTGCGGCGCGGCGCGGGCTGCTGGTGCCGACGATGCCGTCCTTCGGCAGGTCGGCAAGGCTGGCGATCCCGACCAGACGGTCGCGGACATCGGCGCGTGGCAGCATCGCGGCGATGCGGATCTCGGTCGGGCGGACCGTTTCGACATCCTTCATCGAATGTACCGCCGCGTTGATCTCGCCCGAACACAGGGCGCGGTCGAGTTCCTTGGTCCACAGCGCCTTGCCGCCGATCTCGGCCAGCGCGCGGTCCTGCACCCGGTCGCCGGTGGTCTTGATCGTCACGATCTCGATGGTTGCCGAGTCGATTCCGTGCGCCCTTGCCAGTGCGTCACGGGTCGCGTGCGCCTGCACCAATGCCAGCGGCGATCCGCGTGTGCCCAGTTTGAAGGTCATGGTCGCTCGCTATCCATCGGGGTCGCGCAGGGCAAGCCGGGGGTTCGCACGACGCCGCAATCCGCGCTACAGCCGGCATCATGTCCACCCCCCTCATCCTCGGCATCGAATCCAGCTGCGACGAAACCGCCGTCGCCCTCGTGCGCGGCGACCGCACCATCTTGTCGCACCGCCTTGCCGGACAGGAGGCGGCACATGCCCCCTATGGCGGCGTCGTGCCCGAAATCGCCGCGCGGGCGCATGTCGAGATTCTGCCCTCGCTGGTCGAGGGTGCACTGGCCGATGCCGGGGTTTCGTTGCAGGACGTCGATGCGATCGCCGCCACCGCCGGTCCGGGGCTGATCGGCGGGGTGATGGTCGGGCTGGTCACGGCCAAGGCGCTGGCACTGGCGGCGGGCAAGCCGCTGGTCGCGGTCAATCACCTTGAGGGTCATGCGCTCTCGCCGCGGCTGACCGATCCCGACCTTGCCTATCCCTATCTGCTGCTGCTGGTATCGGGCGGTCATTGCCAGTTGCTGCGCGTCGATGGCGTCAGCGCCTATCGGCGGCTGGGCACCACGATCGACGATGCGGCCGGCGAGGCCTACGACAAGACGGCGAAGGTGCTGGGTCTGGGCTATCCCGGCGGCCCCCGCGTCGAGGCAGCGGCGATGGACGGCGATGCGAAGGCTGTGCCGCTGCCCCGGCCGCTGCTCGGCACGCCGGAGCCGCATTTCTCCTTCGCCGGCCTGAAAAGCGCGGTGCTGCGCGCCCACGATGCCGGCATCCACACGACCGCCGACATCGCGGCGTCGTTCCAGCAGGCGGTGGTCGACTGCCTGCTCGACCGGACGAAGCTGGCGCTCCACCTCGCCGGGCCGGTCAGCGCGTTGGTGGTGGCGGGCGGGGTCGCCGCCAATCGTGCGGTGCGGGGCGCGCTGGAGGGGCTGGCCGGGGCGAACGGGCTGCGCTTCGTCGCGCCGCCGCTCTGGCTGTGTACCGACAATGCCGCCATGATCGCCTGGGCCGGGGCGGAGCGGTTCATGGCCGGATACAGCGACCCGCTCGACGTGGCGGCGCGGCCGCGCTGGCCGCTCGATCCGTCGGCAGAAAAGGTGCGTGGGGCAGGAGTGAAGGCATGAAGATCGGGGTCATCGGCGGCGGTGCATGGGGCACCGCGCTGGCGCAGGTCGCGGCGCGCGGCGGCGATGTGGCGTTGTGGGTGCGCGAGGGCGAGGTGGCGCAAGCGATCAACGCCACCCGCACCAACCCGCTGTTTCTGCCCGGCGTCACCCTGTCGGACGCGATCCACGCCACGACCGATGCCGCCGCGTTGCAGGATGCCGACGCGCTGCTGGTCGTGTCGCCCGCGCAGCATGTCCGCAGCGTATTGTCGGCGATCGACGTCGGCACCCGGGCGCTGGTGCTGTGCGCGAAGGGCATCGAGGCGGGCACCCGGTTGCTGGTCGGCGAAGTCGCCCGCGCCGTTCACCCGCAGGCCCCGGTTGCGGTCCTGTCCGGCCCGACCTTCGCCCACGAAGTCGCGGCGGGCAAGCCGACCGCCGTCACCCTCGCCTGTGCCGATGCCACGTTGCGCGACCGGCTGGCCGAGCGATTGGCTGCGCCCGCCTTCCGCCCCTATGCCAGCGACGACGTGATCGGCGCGGAGATCGGCGGGGCGGTGAAGAACGTCCTCGCCATCGCCTGCGGCGTGGTGGAGGGCGCGGGGCTGGGGCAGAATGCGCGTGCGTCGGTGATCGCACGCGGCTTTGCCGAGATGACCCGGTTCGGGCTGGCGCGTGGCGCGCGGGCGGAGACGCTGGCTGGGCTGTCCGGCTTGGGCGATCTGGTGCTGACCTGTTCGTCCACGGCGTCGCGCAATTATTCGCTGGGCGTCGGGCTGGGACAGGGCCGCGCCGCCGCCGCGCTGATGGCCGATCGCCGGACGGTGGCGGAAGGCGCGTTCACCGCCCCGGTGCTGTGCGAGGCGGCGGCGGAGGTGGGGGTCGACATGCCGGTGACGGCGGCGGTTGGTGCGCTGCTGGACGGTACGCCGGTCGCGCAGGTGATCGACACGCTGCTCGCCCGCCCGCTGCGCCGCGAGGGGCTGTAGCCTATTTGTCGAGCGGCTCGTCTGGCAGCAGCTCGGTATCGATCTGCGCCTGTGCGGCGGCGGGGTAGCGCGGACCGCTCAGCGCATTGGCTGGCAGCAGCGCGTCGACCGCCGCCAGTGCCGTGTCGGGCAGCGTGATCGTCGCGGCGGCGACATTTTCCTCCAGATGGGCGATCGACCGCGTGCCGGGGATCGGCACGATATGCGGCGCACGCGCCAGCATCCAACCGAGCGCCAGCTGTGCCGGGGTGACGCCGCACTCCGCCGCGATCCGGTCGAAGGCGTCGATGATCGCCAGGTTGCGCGACAGCAGCGGCTCGACGAAGCGCGGCATCGTGCGGCGGATGTCGCCCGCCACATAATCGTCCGTGCGGACGCTGCCGGCGAGCAGTCCGCGCGCCACCGGCGAGAATGCGACGAAGCCGATGCCGAGCGCGTGGCAGGTGTCGAGAACGGCGACCTCCGGATTGCGGACGGCAGGCGAATATTCGCTCTGCACCGCGGCGATCGGGTGGACGGCATGGGCGCGGCGGATGGTCGCGGCGGACACTTCGCTGAGGCCCAGCGCGCCGATCTTGCCGGCCTCCTTCGCCCGGACCAGCGCGCCGACCGACTCCTCGACCGGTACGTTCGGATCGAGGCGGTGGAGATAATAGAGGTCGATATGATCGGTCCCGAGCCGCGTGAGCGCGGCGTCGAGGGAGGTGGCGATGGCGGCGGGCGATCCGTCGAGGATCCGCTTACCGTCGCGCTGGTCGAGGACGCATTTGCTGGCCAGCGTGAAGGTCGACCGGCGGTGCAGGACCTGCGCCACCAGCCGCTCGTTCGCCCCGCCGCCATAGAGCGCGGCGGTATCGAGCAGGGTGACGCCCAGATCGAGCGCGCGGTGGAGCAGCGCGATGCCGTCCGCCTCGCTTACCGGCGTGCCATAGGCATGGCTGAGATTCATGCAGCCGAGGCCGATGGCCGATACGGTGAACGGGCCGATCGTGCGGGTGGGAAGGGGTGTCACGGGGGAGCGCTCCGTTATCGTCGGTAATCGCCCCTGCATGACCCGCGAAGGGGCGCCCCCGTCAAGCGCGTCCTATCGCGCCGCCATCCGATAGCTGCCGCCGGTGACATCGGTGGAGGCGACCAGCAGCTGCGGATCGACCGCCAGTTTCGGAACCTGACCCGCCTGCCACGCCGCCAGCTCGATCCGATACTGGTCATAGGCGCGGTAGAAATCGATGAAGGGCTGGTCGAGCGAGGCGATGCCGGGCGCGGCAAAGCTGTCGATCCCGCCCGCCGGCAGGTCGGCGACCTGTGCCAGCATCGGCAGGGCGGTCGCGCAGAATTGCTCGCGCACCGGCGGCTGGGCGAAATAGTTGTAGACGCGGGTCATCGCATCGTCGAACCGGTCCTGCCAGTCGCCACCGCTGCGGCGATATTCGGCCTCCAGCGCCTTGTGCGCGGCGGCGAAGCGGGCGGCATGGACCTTCAGCAGCCGGTTATACTGGGCGACCCCGGTCGGATCGGCGACGTTGCACTGGAGCGCGGCGACGTTCAGCGCCGAGCGCAGGTGCCATAGCGCGGCATCGGTCGACAGGGCATGGTTGGGCGTCGCGTAGCTGCCATCGGGAAGGGCGGCGGGAATGGTCAGCGTTGCCGCTGCACCCATTGGCGGTTTCGGCTTAGGCGCGGGGGCCGCAACCGGGACCGGTGGCGGCGTGACCACCGCGACCTCGGGCGGCTTGCGCGCGCAGCCATGGAGCAGCGCGGCGCTGCAGGCAGCGAGCAGGAGCAGGCGTGTACGCATCGAACCGATTCCCGTCTTGTCCCCCGACAGACGGAAATATCGGCCGCAAAGCCTTCACAATGGTTAACGCAGCGTCAGCGTTTGAGCAGGAACACCGCGTGTTCGGCGCGGAAATTGGCCGCCGCCGCCGTCGTCCGCCTGCCACCCGACAGGAACCACGCATCGACGACGGTGATGCCCTGCTTGGCGACATAGGCGCGGAAATCGTCGATCGTCAGGTGGTGGATGTTGGGCGTTTCATACCATTCGAGGGGCAACAGCTTGGTCACTGGCATCCGCCCGCCCCACAGCAGCGACGCGCGCACGCGCCAATGCGCGAAGTTCGGGAAGGACACGAACGCCTGCGCCCCGATGCGCAGCAGATGGTCCAGCACGACATGCGGCCGCATCGCGGTCTGCAACGTCTGGCTGAGGATCGCATAGTCGAAGCTGGCGTCGGGATAGTCGGCAAGGTCGCGATCGGCATCGCCCTGCATCACCGACAGTCCGCGTGCCATCGCATCGGCGACATTGCCCGGGTCGATCTCCAGCCCCCGCGCATCGCAACCGTGCCAGTCGCGCAGCGCCGCCATCAATTGTCCGTCGCCGCACCCGACGTCGAGGATGCGCGAACCCGGTGCGACGTTCGCCGCAATGATTGCGAGGTCGGGGCGCAGCGTCGTCGGAACCTGCAATCCGGTTATCGTCGTCATGGCTGTGCCTCCAGCATCGCGGCCGCTTCCGCCGACAGGCGTTCCATATAGCGCTCGGGCCGTAGCAGGGGCTGGAAGCCGAGCTTCGCATACACGCCATGCGCGTCCGCGGTGACCAGGCCAATGCGGCGGATACCGGCCAGGTCGGGATGATCGACGAACCAGCCGACCATTGCCCGCCCGATGCCCTGCCCGCGCGCGCCATCGTCGACGAAGACGTCGGCGATCCATGCGAAGGTTGCCCGGTCGGTGATCGCGCGGGCGAACCCCAGCTGCACGCCGTCGCGATAGGCGCCGATCGGGTGCGACCCGGCGATGGCGCGTTCGACCAGTTTGCGCTCGATGCCCGGCGACCAATAGCTCGATGCCAGCCAGCCATGGATGCGATCGATGTCCAGCCGGTCGCGATCGTCGGACAGTTCGAAGGTCATGCGCCCGCCCCCAGGAACCCGGCCATGATCCGGTCCAGTTCGGGCGAATCGAGCAGGAACGCATCGTGCCCGAACGGCGACGACAGTTCGACGAAGCTGGCCGGTGCGCCGGCGGCGTTCAGCGCGTGGACGATGGCCCGCGATTCAGCGGTCGGGTACAGCCAGTCGGTATCGAAGCTGACGATGCAGAACCGTGCCTTCGTCGCGCGGAAGGCGTTGGCCAGTACGCCGCCATGCTCCTCCGCCAGATCGAAATAATCGAGCGCGCGGGTGATATAGAGGTACGAGTTGGCGTCGAACCGGTCGGTGAAGGCAAGACCCTGGTGCCGCAGATAGCTTTCGACCTGGAAATCGGCGTCGAAGCCGAAGGTCTTGGCGCCCGCCTGCCCATCGGCGCGTGCTTGGAGCTTGCGACCGAACTTGGTGGTCAGCCCCGCTTCGGACAGATAGGTGATGTGCGCCGCCATCCGCGCGACCGAAAGGCCGGCAGCGGGCGGCGAACCATCGGCATAATAGTCGCCGCCGCGCCAGTTGGGATCGGCCATGATCGCCTGTCGCCCGACTTCGTGGAACGCGATGTTCTGCGCCGAATGCCGTGCGGTCGACGCGATCACCACCACTGCCTCAACCCGGTCGGGCAGGGTCGCGGCCCAGGACAGCGCCTGCATCCCGCCCATCGATCCGCCGACCACGGAGCGGAGGCGTTCGATGCCGAGATGGTCGAGCAGCATCCCCTGCGCGCGGACCATGTCGCGGATGGTCAGCACCGGAAAGCGCATCGCATAGTGGGTGCCGGTTGCCGGATCGGTGCTCGCCGGACCCGACGATCCCATGCAGCTGCCCAGCACGTTCGAACAGATGACGAAATACCGGTCCAGGTCGATCGGCTTGCCGGGGCCGACCATGCGCGACCACCATCCGGGCTTGCCGGTACGGGGATGGGTGGAGGCGACATGCTGGTCGCCGGTCAGCGCGTGGCAGATCAGTATCGCGTTGTCGCGTGCGGACGACAGCGTGCCATAGGTTTCGTAGGCGATGTCGATCGAGGGCAGCATCGCCCCGCCGTCGAGCGCAAGGCCGGTGGTCAGGGTGGCGCGACGATCGGGGCCGAAACGGGAATCCATGGGGTGTGCGGTTAGGCGCGCCGGGCGGCGGGTTCAAGGGTCGGGGGTGAGAGCTGTAGCACCTTCATTGTCATTCCCGCGAAGGCGGGAATCCATATGCGCTGACCTCCATGCTGGATCCGCAATCGCTGCGTCTATGGATCCCCGCCTTCGCGGGGAGGACGATAGGGAGTAAGTGTCCCGAACCTTGCGTTCGGCGGCGGCATTTGCCAGTGCCGACGCCATGAACGCACCCGCTCCCAAGCCCTGGATTCTCGACATCGCGCCGTACGTCCCCGGTCGGTCCAAGACCGATGACGGGCGGCAGGTGGCGAAGCTGTCGTCGAACGAAAATCCGCTTGGCACCTCCCCCCACGCCCGCGCCGCCTTTGCGACTGCGGATCGTAGCCTAGAGCGCTATCCCGATCCCGCCGCCGCCGATCTGCGGGTCGCGATCGGGCAGGCGCACGGGCTGGACCCGGCGCGCATCATCTATGGCACCGGGTCGGACGAGGTGCTGCATCTGGCGGCCGGGGCCTATGCGGGGCATGGCGACGAGGTGATCTTCGTCCGCTACGGTTTTGCGGTCTATGAGATCGCGACGCGGCGGGTCGGCGCGAC
>CAJYRU010000351.1 GCA_913777295.1 uncultured Sphingomonas sp.
GGTCCTCGTCCGCGGCCTGCGGCCCCAATTCGTCCAGCAGGAAGCGGTCCAGCGCGGGTTTGACGCCATGTTCGTCGCGCACCGCCGACAATATCGCGATCAACCGTTCGGCAAATCCCGGTCGCGCCGCCGCATCCAGCGGCTCGATCCGGTCGGCATAGCGGTCCGCGCCGCCATCGAAGAAGCGCGACCAGCCGAGCGCGCTGATGCCGAACCCGATCATCACCCCGCCATTGGTGATGGTGTGGATCGCGTGGCTGGTCGGCCCGAACAGGCTGGCCTGGGGCAGCGGATCGCTGCGGAACCGGCCGATCGACACGGCGATCGGACCGGCATCCAGCGTGACGCGGACATTCGCCGTCCCGGGCAGGAACCAGTTTTCCAGCCCCGCCGCTGCCGGGCCGCTGGCGGCGTAGAGGTGATAGCCGGTGATATAGTCCGCGAGACGCGCATCGGGCTGGTCATAACGTATCGCCATGCCCGGTCGCATCGCGAACAGCGACGGGGGGATGCCGGGCGTCTCGGTCCCGCCTGAAATATTGTGAATTGCCATGGAGTTATCCGCGAAACAGTCCGCCCAGGACCCCGCGAAGCAGGCCGCCGACCAATCCTCCGCTCTTGGCCCGTCCGCCGCGCGTGGTGCCGAACACCTGCTTGCCAATCTCGTTGACGACAATGCGGCCCACCGCCGACCCGGCCGAGCGCGTCGCCGATTGGGTGGCACGCGCCCAGGGGTTGTTGGCAGCCTCCCGCTCGGCGGCGCGCGCCGCCTTCTCCGCCTCGCGCGCTTCGCGATCGGCGACGCGCTGTTCCGCGATCCGCTGACGCTCCGCTTCCTTGGCAAGGCGGGCGTCTTCCTTCGCCTTCAATGCCGCTTCCTTGTCGGCGGCGGCCTGTGCCTTGGTCGCGGCGGCGGCGGCTGCAGCCTCGTCGGCCTTGGCGCCCAGCAGCTCGGCGGCGGATTCCCGGTCGATCGCGGTGTCGTAGCGGTCGCCGACCGCGTCGGTCTGTAACAGCACGCCGCGCTCGACCGCAGTGACCGGTCCGACCCGCGAACGGGGCGGGCGGATCAGCGTGCGTTCGACCGGGCTGGGCGAGCCATCGGCCTGCAACACCGACACCAAAGCCTCGCCGGTCTTCAATTCGGTGATCGCCTGCGCCACGTCGAGCTTCGGATTGGGCCGGAAGGTTTCCGCCGCCGCCCGGATCGCGCGCGCTTCCTTGGGCGTAAAGGCGCGCAGTGCGTGCTGCACCCGGTTGCCCAGCTGGCCGGCAATCGCGTCGGGAATATCGATCGGGTTCTGCGTCACGAAATAGATGCCGACGCCCTTCGACCGGATCAGGCGCACGACCTGCTCCACCTTGTCGACCAGGGCATCGGACGCATCGTCGAACAGCAGATGCGCTTCATCGAAGAAGAAGACGAGCTTCGGCTTGTCGGGGTCGCCCACCTCGGGCAGCGTTTCGAACAGTTCGGACAACAGCCACAACAGGAAGGTGGCATAGAGGCGGGGCGACGCCATCAGCTTGTCGGCGGCCAGCACCGACACGATGCCGCGCCCGTCGTCGGCCACGCGCATGAAGTCGGCCAAGTCGAGCGCGGGTTCGCCGAAGAAGCGGTCGCCGCCCTGGCCGCGCAACTGCAGCAACGCGCGCTGGATCGCGCCGACCGATTGCTTGCTGACATTGCCATAGCGGGTGGTCAGCTCGTCCGCGCGTTCGGCGACATGCGCCAGCATCGCCTGAAGATCGTCGAGGTCGAGCAGCAGCAGCCCTTCCTCATCGGCGACGTGGAAGGCGATGGTCAGCACCCCGTCCTGCACGTCGTTCAGGTTCAGCATCCGGCCGAGCAGCACCGGCCCCATTTCCAAAACCGTGGCGCGGATCGGATGGCCCGCCTCGCCGAACAAGTCCCAGAACACGACCGGCGTGTCGCGATATTGCCAGTCGCTGTCGCCGATCGCGGTCGCGCGTTCGGCAAAGGCGGCGTGCGGCTTGGCCGTCGCGCAGCCCGCCATCGCGATGCCCGACAGGTCGCCCTTCACGTCGGCGACGAACACCGGCACCCCGGCGGCGGAGAAGTTTTCGGCCAGCCCCTGCAGCGTCACGGTCTTGCCGGTGCCCGTCGCGCCGGCGATCAGCCCGTGGCGGTTGGCGCGCTTCAGCACCAGCGACTGGCGGATGCCGTCTGCGGTGGCGCCGATGAAGAGTTCGGTGTCGGTCATGGCCAGCCCTTGGAGGTTCCGGCAATATCTACCGCGTTTCGGTCGCGGGTCCATCGTCGATGACGGACAAAGAAAAAGGGCGATGAGATGTCCCACCGCCCTGGCTGCGTGCGTTACTTCGCGGCTTCGATACTCACCGGCACGAATGCCGCCATCGGCGAACCGGGTGCCTGGGCATACATCAGCACCTGCTTCGCACCGGAGGCCCGCGCCTGCTGGATCGCGCGGATCAGTTCGGCTTCTGACGTCACCGGCTGGCGGTTGACGCTCTGGATCACCACGCCGCGGCGCAGTCCCTTGGTCGCGGCATCGCTGTTCGGGTCGACATCGGCGACGACGACACCACGGGTCGTCGCGTCGAGGCGCAGCTGCCGGGCGATCGCCGGGGTCAGCGGCTGGACCACCAGACCGGCGGTCGCCGACAGGTTGGTGCTGGCGCGCGGCGTGGTCGGCGCGCTGTCGGGGTCGAACCGCTCGGTCTGGGCCGCCAGCTGGTCGTTCGACGGGCGGGTGCCCAGCGTGACCGGAATCTGCTGCCGCTTGCCGTCGCGCAGCACGTCCAGCGTGACGCGGCTGCCCGGGGCCTCGTTGCCGACCAGATAGGTCAGCGACTGCTGCGCGGTGATTTCCTTGCCGTTGACCGACAGGATGACGTCGCCCGGACGGATGCCGGCCCGTGCCGCCGGTTCGCCCGGCGAGACGCCGTTGACCAGCGCGCCGCGATCCTTGGCGATGTTCAGCGCGGCGGCGATGTCGGCGTTGATCTCCTGCTGCGTCAGGCCCAGATAGCCGCGCGAGACCGACTGGCCCTTCATCAGCTTGTCGACGATCGGCTTGGCCTGTTCCGCCGGAATCGCGAAACCAATGCCGATGCTGCCGCCGGTCGGCGACAGGATCTGCGAATTGATGCCGATGACATTGCCCTGCATGTCGAACATCGGACCGCCCGAATTGCCGCGGTTGATCGCGGCGTCGGTCTGGATGAAGCGGTCATACGGCCCCTGGCCCACGCGGTTCAGCGCCGAGATGATGCCGGCGGTGACCGTGCCCGACTGGCCGAGCGGATTGCCGATGGTCAGCACCCAGTCGCCGACCCGCGCCTGGCGCGAATCGCCGAAGCGTACGAACGGGAAGGTCGCCCCGTCGATCTTCAGCACCGCGAGGTCGGACAGCTCGTCGCGCCCGACCAGCTTCGCCTTATATTCCTTCTGATCGGCCAGCGTCACCGTGATCGATTCGACCGTGGCGCCTTCCGCCCCGGCCGACACGACATGGTTGTTGGTGACGATATAGCCGTCGCTGGAGATCAGGAACCCCGACCCGAGCGACTGCGCCTCCTGCGTCCGGGGCGTCGCACCGCCGCCACGCCCGCCAAAAAACTGTTCGAACGGGGTGCCGGAGAACGGGTTCGCCTGCTGCTGCGTAGTGATCCGCTGCGTAGTCGAGATGTTGACCACCGCCGGCGACAGGCGCGAGACCATGTCGGCAAAGCTCATCGGCGCGCCCGCGCGCGGGGCGGCCGCGGCGTTGATCGCGCCCGGCTCGTTCTGCGCAGTCTGTGCGTCCGACGGGTTGAGGGTCAGGGTGGCGGCAGCGCCCCCCAGCAAGAGTGCGGAAGTAATGGCGTAGGCGTAACGCACGGTTGGATGGTCCTCTCGAATTTGGCTCGCAACCCCTTCGGGGGCGAACCTGCCACTACGTTGCTGAACGCGGTTTGAATGTCCGGGTGCGCCTCAGCGTTCCCGGCCACCGAATTCTCGGAGATAGCCATTCTCCGGCGACAGGATGATCGCGGTCGATCCGCTCTGCCCCGGCGCACCGGCGAACGTCGTGCGGTACGACTGCATCGCGCGCCAGAAGGCGTAGAAATCGGCGTCCTTGCCAAAGCTCGCGGCATAGATGCGCGCCGCTTCCGCTTCGGCATTGGCGCGCACGACCTGCGCGTCGCGCTGCCCCTGTGCCTGGATCGTCGCCGCTTCCTGTTCGCGGGCGGAGCGCATCCGCGCCAGCGCCGATTGCAGCGGGCTGCCATCGGGCAGGTCGGCGTGCTTGATCCGAACGTCGACGATTTCGGCACCATATTGCCGCGCGGTGCGCTGCAGTGCGTTCTGGATATTGTCCATCACCGCGCCGCGTTCGGGCGTCAGCAGCGACGCGAAGGTGCGGCGGCCGAGTTCGGCCCGCAATGCCGACGACAGCAGCGGTTCGAGTTGGTTGGCGACCCGTTCCTCGGTATTGGCAGTCGATCCGGTGGAGATCACCGCCTGCAACGGATCGACGATCCGGAACCGGGCAAAGGCATCGACCTCCAGCCGCAGCTGGTCCGTCGATAGCACCGGCTGGTTGTTCAGTTCGATGTCCAGCACCCGCTTGTCGATCCACACCACGCGGTCGAAGAACGGGATCTTCGCGACCAGACCCGCCCCGGTCCGGCCGAACGGCTGTTCGGCGCGGTAGGGGTTGAGGATGCCGACCGGCTGCTGGAAGCGCAGGATCACCGCCTGCCGCGTTTCGGGCACGATCACGATCGTACTGAACAACAGGATGACGAGGACCAGCAGGGCGATCCCGACGCCCATCGGGTTACGCAGCGCGCGGTTCATCGGGCTGCTCCCGTCGTCTGGGTGGGCTGGGTCTGCGGCGCGGGGGCCGGCGCCTCCGGCTCGGGCGTCGCCTGTTGCTG
>CAJYRU010000352.1 GCA_913777295.1 uncultured Sphingomonas sp.
TCCAGCAGCGCCTGTCTTTCCTTGGCCAGGAAATCGTCCCGGGCCGGATGGCGTTCCCCCCAATAGAGCAGGGCAGGACCACCCGGCAGGGCCGCGCGGTGGCGCAGATGGGCAAGCAGGCCGGCCAGACCGGTGCCATTGCCGATCAGGATCAGCGGCACCGCATCGTCGGCCGGTGGGTGGAAGGCCGGGTTCGACCGGACCCGTGCCTGCACCGGGCCGCCAAGCGGCGCGCCGTGGCACAGCCAGCCCGATCCCAGCCCGTCAAAGCCGTCGACCGCCGTACAGCGCCGGACGATCAGTTCGACCCGGCCCGATGCGGCAACCGACGCAATCGAATATTCGCGGTGGCCAATCGGCTTCAGCGCGGCGACGTCGACGACACCGGCCGGCAGGATGCGGGTCGTCAGCGTCGCGCGGTTCTCCGGCGTGTCGGGCGTGGCGGATGCCGCCAGATACGCCTCTACGCGGCGGGGATCCTGTTGCGGCAGGATCTCGATGATGTCGCCCGGCATCCAGTCGGCACTGCCGGCGACGGGTTCGAGCACGACCTGCCACGCCTCGCCACCCGCACTGCCGGGGTTCAGCAGGCGGCGATCGACGAGGCGCCACGCATCCATTGCGGCGGGTGCCCAGTCGGGCTGATCGGAACGTCCGCCCAGACCCACCAGCTGATGCTGCCACTGGCGCTGCGCATCGGCATCGTTACCGTCCGCCTCCACCGCGTCGAACAGGCGGGTGGCGCCATGGTCGTGCAGCCAGCGGTCGACCCGGTGGCCGAAGGCGCAGAATTCGGCATATTCGCGGTCGCCCAGCGCCATCACCGCATAATCGAGATGCGACAGGTCGGGCGCCTCACGCTCCATCGTCCGGGCGAAGCCGCGGGCATTGTCCGGCGGCTCGCCTTCGCCATAGGTGCTGGCGACCACGAACAGCCGGTCGGCGCGCGCGAGCGTCGCCCGATCGAGTGCGGCGATCGGCAAGGCGGCGGCATCGGGCAGGGCGTCGGCGGTCAGGCGGGCGATACGCTCCGCCGATCCGGTCTGGCTGGCAAAGGCGACCAGGGTCGTGGCGTGCTCGATCGGCGTGACCGCCACGTCGGCAACGACCGCCGCCAGCGCCGCTTTCCGCCGCCGCCGGGCGAAATACAGCAGGAAGCCGGTGATGGTGAACAACGGCATTGTCAGGCTGGCCAGCAGCATCGCGATCCGCCCGACGATCCCGAAATAGGCACCGCGATGGATTTCGAAGACGCTCGTCACGATGTCCTCGCCCAGCGGTCGGGTGGTATAGGGCTGATCGTCGATCACCGCGCCGGTCGTGCCGTCGATGGTCAGTTCGTCGCTGACCCGGTCGTGGCGGCCGCCGGGCAGCTTCGCGCGGAACTGCACTTCGCCATAATCACGCGCGCTCATCGTGATGCGGTCATAGCTTCGCCCGCCGGTCGCCCGGACGAAGCCGTCCCATGCGCGCGTCAGGTCGACGGGAACGTCCTTCGGCCCGTTGTGCCGCCCGGCCGGGGCTTCGGCGACCAGCAGCGCGCGGACGCCCTGCCGATACCAGTCGTAAGACCACCATAGCCCGGTAAAGCCGCTGACGAGGTAGAAGAGCAGCACCCAGCCGCCGATGACGGCGTGCAGCATCCGGTAGAGATTGCGCCCGGTCTTGCGGACATCCAGCACGAACCAGTTGCGCCAGTCCAGCGGCCGGCGGGGCCAACGCAGATAAAGGCCCGACAGCGCGAAATAGATCAGCGCGATGGCCGAGAAACCGGTGATCTGCCGCCCGATCCCGTCGCCGTCACCCGGCAGCGCGAGCCAGCGGTGCAAAGCCTCGACAATGTCCAGCGTCGCGGTGCCGCGCGGCTCGCCCCGCAGCAGGCCGGTATAGGGATCAATGCGCTCGACATGGCGTCGCCTAGCCGACCCTAGTTGGTACGACACGGTCGTCATCTCGTCGGGCGTGTTCGCCATCGTAATGCGGCCGATCTTCGCATCCGGTCGCTGGCGCTGTATCTGCGCGATCAGCTGCGGCCCTGCCAGGCGTGGCGTCGACGCGGCGACGGGACGATCGCGATTGAGGGCCGCCAGTATCTCTGGCTCGAAACTCAGCGCGGCGCCGGTAACGCCCATCACCGCCAGCACCAGTCCGGCGGTGATCCCCAGAAACCAGTGAATTTGAAACAGGATGTTCCGGGTCATGCGGGGCGCTCGACAAGTCTTGATATTGATAATGGATCGCGTTAGCGGCCGCCGCAATGCGGGTCAATATTACGCAAGGGGAATGACAATGGGTGGGGACATGCGCGGGGCATTGTTGGCCGGAGTCGCGGGGCTGGCGCTGCTGGCGATGCCGGCCACGGCGCAGACCACCGACCCGAAAGGGGCAGCGCCGGACGCGTCGGCGGATGCGGAGATCGTCGTCACCGCGGCGCGCACCATCCTGCCGCCCAACGCCCTGCCGCTAACCATCGACGTGATCGACAAGCAGGCAATCGATCAGCAGATCGCGATGTCGGGCAGCATTACCGATGCCGTCGCGACCCTCACGCCCAGCTTTTCCCCGACGCGCGGCAAATTGTCGGGGGCGGGGGAGACGTTGCGCGGGCGGTCGCCGCTCTATGCGATCAACGGCATTCCCCAGACCACGCCGCTCCGCGACGGCAGCCGCGACGGCTTCACCATTGACGGCTTCTTCATCGACCGGGTCGAGTTGATCTATGGATCGAATGCGTTGCAGGGCGTTGGCGGAACCGGCGGCATCGTCAACCAGGTGACGGTCGGCGCGCCGCGACAGGAGGGCGTGAGCGGACGGGCGCTGGTGCAGGGCACGGCGGCGGACGGGTTTGAACGCGACGGTTTCGGCGGCAAGGTCGCGGGGCTGGTCCGGGCGAAATCGGGCCGCTTCGATGCGACGATCGACGCCAGCTACGAACGGCGCGGCGCATTCTACGATGCGCAGGACCGGCGGATCGGCATCAACCTGACGCAGGGGGAGACGCAGGATTCGCGGGCGACCGATTTCTTCGCGCGGCTGGGGATGGAGGTCGGCGCCACCGGGCGGCTCGACCTGATCGCCAACCGGTTCGAATTGCAGGGCGATGGCGACTATCTCGCGATCGCCGGCAACCGCCGCACCGGATTGCCGACCAGCGCGGTACGCGGCACCCCACCGGGCAAACCCGCCGCCAACCGCGCGGGGGCGCTGTCGCTGTCCTATACCGACAGCGATGTGCTGGGTGGGAACCTGGTCACACAGCTGTTCTTCAACCGCACCCACGACACGTTCGGCGGAGAGGTCGCGATCCAGGCGACGTTCCAGGACCCGGCGATCGCGCCGGTCGGCACGTTGTTCGACCAGTCGGAGAACCGTTCACGCAAGCTGGGTGCGAAGGCCAGCTTCGAGCGCGCCGTGCCGGGGTTCGAGGCGCTGGTTGCGACGATCGGGTTCGACGCGCTGTTCGACAAGACCGAACAGCGCCTGATCGCGACCAACCGCATATGGGTTCCGCCCGCTGATTTCCGCAGCCTCGCGCCGTTCGTGCAGGGCAATCTGAAGCTCGCCGACGGGCTGGTCCGCGTGGCGGGCGGTGCGCGGTGGGAGAATGTGCAGGTCCGCATCGACGGTTTCCGCACGCTGGCATCGACCACCTATGACGGCCGGAATGCGCGCACCTATGGCGGCGTGGCGGTGACGGGCGGCAAGCCGAGGTTCAGCGACGTGCTGTACAATGGCGGGCTGATCGTCGAGCCGCTGGCCGGGGTTCGCGCCTATGCCAGCTATGCGCAGGGCTTCACCATGGCCGATGTCGGGCGCATCACCCGGGCGATTGCGACGCCCGGCGTGCGGTTGGACAACTTCCTCGACATCCAGCCGGTCGTGTCGAACAATCGCGAAGTCGGCGTCGAGGTGAAGCGCGGGCCGCTGGACGCCAGCGCGACCTATTTCTGGTCGTCGAGCGACCGGGGGCAGTTGTTGGTGGCGCAGGGCAACGGCATTTTCGAAGTACAGCGCCAGCGGGTCGAGATCGAGGGGCTGGAGGTGAACCTGGTGGTGCGGACGCCACTGCCGGGACTGCGCGTCTCGACCGGCTATGCCCATATCCTCGGACGCTACGACAGCGACCGCAGTCCGGCGGATGGCGTGGTCGATACCGATCTGGACGGGACCAATATCTCCCCCGACCGGTTGAACCTTGCGGCCGATCTGGCGACTGGGCCGATCACCGCCCGGGTGCAGACGCAGTTCTATCTCTCGCGCAATTTCCAGGGAAAGGCGAACTCCAGCCCGGACAACAACTTCGGCGGATATGACGTCACCGACGCGTCGATCCGGTACCAGACGAGGTTCGGCGGGCTATCGCTCAGCGCGCAGAATATCTTCGACCGCTTCTATATCGACTATAACAGCGATACCCGCCTGCCGAACGACAATTTCGCCTTCTTCGCCGGGCGGGGGCGGACGTTCACGCTGGGGTGGGACCTGCGGTTCTGAGCGGGGCTGGACAGCGGGGCGGGGCGGCGGCTAGGCGCGGCCCATGCCTGTTATTGCCACCATCATGAATTCGACCACCGGCCAGCCGATCCAAAAGATGACCTTTGGCCGGATGCCGAAGCCCTGGGCCTCGTTCAACCTCGAAAGCGGTGAACTGGTCACCGCCGACCGGGTGGATGTGGGCAAGCCGGCGCCCGGCAAGGTCGTGGTGCCGGTGTCGGTGTGGGTCACGCCCAAGGAATAACCCCCCTCCCGGCGTCGTGCCGGAAGGGGGTCTTTTGCTCAACCGCAGACGCGGCGGCCGTTACGGATCACGTAGCGGCAGGGGCCACGATAATCGACGCCCATCGCGGCAGCCTCGCGCGACCAGCCGGGGACGACCCGCTCACCGCGATAGCCGTAGCGGTCGCCGCGTCGTGCGTCCCAGCGACGACGCTCGTCCCAGCGACGGCGGTCGTTCCACGCACGGCGATTGTCCCAGCCGCGCCGGTCGTTCCAGCCGCGACGGTTGTCCCAGTGGCGACGGTCGTCCCAGCGGCGGTCGTCGTGATGCGCGCGCGGGCCGTGGTCGCGGTGCGCATGACGGCCGGGCTGCGCATCCGCGACGGTGGGAACGGCGGTCAGGCCGGCGATGGTCAGGCCGATGCCGGCGAAAATGTTCATCAACTGCTTCATGATCGCTTCCTCTCTGCCCCTGTCCTGCCAGGATTCGGCTGAACCCCTGCTGGACAGGATTGACAGCAGTCAGAAAGACTTCACGGCAATTGTTGGTTCCCGATTCGCCCGTCGGATCAATAGGCGGGCTGCCACATTTGCGCGGCGATCGTGTCGCGATCGATCATCACGTCGGGGGCGGCAACCCCATCGGCTACCGCCTGTGCCGCGACCACGACCGCGATGTCGAGCGCGACATCGCGCAGCCGTTCGATCGGCGGCAGCAGCGTCCCTTCGCCGCCCATCGCACCCAGCGCGCGGGCCGCCGCCATGAACATCGTGTCGGTGATCGTACGCGCTTGCGCCGCCAATGCGCCCAGCCCGACACCGGGGAAGATGTAGACGTTGTTGACTTGGGTCACATCGGTGATGCCGAACGGGCTGCCGGTCCCGATCAGCGCGCGCCCCGCGCTCCAGCGTGCAATATCGACCGGGTGGGCCTCGGCGCGCGACACCGGGTTGGACAGCGGGAAGACGACCGGGCGTTCGACCGACTGCGCCATGGTGCGCACCACCGCCTCGCTGAACGCGCCATGCTGTCCCGACGCACCGATCAGGACGGTCGGACGGACATTGGCGACCGCATCGAACAGGTCGATCCCGCCGTGCGACGTGCGGGGCCAGTCCTGCACCTCTGCCGGATCGCGGGCATAGGCGCGCTGGCCAGCCGACAGGTCGTCCATGTCCGACAGGATCAGTCCGTCGCGATCGACCGCCCAGATGTGCGCGCGGGCTTGGTCGGCGGACAGCCCATCGGCCTGCAGCGCCTGCACCAGCATGTCGGCGATACCGCATCCTGCGGCACCGGCGCCGAACAGCAGGATGCGCTGTTCGGCCAGCGGCGCACCGGTCCGCCCGATCGCCGACAATAGCGTGCCGACCGCCGTCGCGGCGGTGCCCTGAATATCGTCGTTGAAGCTCAGCAGCCGGTCGCGATAGCGCTCCAGCAGCCGGTAAGCGTTGTGGCCCGCAAAGTCCTCCCATTGCAGCAGGACGCCGGGGAAGCGTTCGGCGACGGCGGTCACGAAGTCTTCGACGAACGCGTCATATTCGGGGCCGCGAATGCGTGGGTGCCGCCAGCCGACATAGAGCGGGTCGTCGCGTCGCGCGGCATTGTCGGTGCCGACGTCGAGCAGGATCGGCAACACTTCGGACGGATGGATG
>CAJYRU010000353.1 GCA_913777295.1 uncultured Sphingomonas sp.
GTGCCCGACGCCATGAAGCCGCGCCGCGTCGCGATCGGCGCGACGACCGCCCAGCCGGTCATCGCCAACGATGCGGCCAAGGGGGATGAAGCGGCCAACGCGGCCTAAGGAAGACGGGCGCCCGGACCTATCTGGTTCGGGCGCCCGTTCTGCTTTGGGGTTGATCTTCGCCCTGATCGTCATTCCCGCGCAGGCGGGAATGACCACTCAAGTGTTTCAAACCAGCCGCGACTGCTTCACCGCCGCCGCGATGAAGCTCGCGAACAGCGGATGCGGGTCGAACGGCTTGGACTTCAGCTCCGGATGGAACTGCACCCCGACGAACCACGGATGGTCCGGACGCTCGACGATCTCCGGCAGCATCCCGTCGGGCGACATGCCCGAAAACACCAGCCCGCCCGATTCGAGCATCTCGCGATAGGCGGTGTTCACCTCATAGCGATGGCGATGCCGCTCGCTGATCGTCGTGCCGCCATAGATCGACGCGACGACCGAATTGCCCGCCAGCGCCGCTTCATAGGCGCCCAGCCGCATCGTGCCGCCCAGATCACCGTCCGACTCGCGCTTCTGGATGCCTTCGGGCGACATCCATTCGGTAATCATGCCGACCACCGGCTGCTCGGTCGGGCCGAACTCCGTCGAAGATGCGTTGGCGATGCCGCCGGTCGACCGCACACCCTCAATGCACGCCATCTGCATCCCGAAGCAGATGCCGAAATAGGGCACCTTGCGTTCCCGTGCAAAGCGGACGCTGGCGATCTTACCCTCGGCACCGCGTTCGCCGAACGCACCGGGGACCAGGATCGCGTGGCACGGCTCCAGCTCGGCCGCGACCATGTCGTGATCGCCTTCGAACAGCTCGGCATCGATCCAGCGGATGTTGACCTTCACCCGGTTGGCGATGCCGCCATGGACCAGCGCCTCGTTCAGCGACTTGTACGCATCCTGCAGCCCGACATATTTGCCGACCACGCCGATGGTGACCTCGCCTTCCGGGTTCTGGAGGCGGTCCATGATGTCGCTCCAGCGCGACAGGTCGGGATTGCCCTCCGGTTCGATGCCGAAGGCGCGCAGCACTTCCGCGTCCAGCCCTTCAGCATGATATTGTTCGGGCACCGCATAGATGCTCGGCGCGTCGAGCGCGGGGATGACCGCACCCGCGGGCACGTTGCAGAACAGCGCGATCTTCGCCCGCTCGCTCGCCGGCAGCGGCTTTTCGCAGCGGCAGACCAGTACGTCGGGCTGCACGCCCAGCGCCGCCAATTCGCGCACCGAATGCTGAGTCGGCTTGGTCTTCAGCTCGCCCGCCGCCGCGATATAGGGCACCAGCGTCACGTGGATGCTGATCGAACGACCGCGGCCAAGTTCGTTCTTCAGCTGGCGAATCGCCTCGATGAACGGCAGCGATTCGATGTCGCCGACCGTGCCGCCGATCTCGCACAGCACGAAATCGAGGTCCTGCCCGTCGTCGTCGACGGTATCGGCCTGCGCGAACGCCTTGATGGCGTCGGTCACGTGCGGAACGACCTGCACCGTCGCGCCCAGATAATCGCCGCGCCGTTCGCGCTGGATGATCGTCTGATAGATACGGCCCGAGGTGACGTTATCCGACTGATGCGCCGCCACGCCGGTGAAGCGTTCATAGTGGCCAAGATCGAGGTCGGTTTCCGCCCCGTCGTCGGTCACATAGACTTCGCCATGCTGATAGGGCGACATCGTGCCCGGATCGACGTTGAGATAGGGATCAAACTTGCGGATGCGGACTTTGTAGCCGCGTGCCTGCAAGAGTGCTGCGAGAGAGGCTGCCATGAGCCCCTTGCCGAGCGACGAAACCACGCCGCCGGTGATGAAGATATACCGCGCCATGGGAAGCATCGCCTAGCGTCGAACGCCATCGCCGCCAAGCGCAGGATGGCCCTGCGCCCGCGAAAAACGACGGACCGGTTAATGGAAAGGGGTGATTAGCGCGCCAGCGGGACCGCGCCATTGTCGGCAGCGGCCGGATTGCCGGTCGGCTGGGCCGCCGGGTTCGCCGGAGCGCCCGCTGCCGGCGGCGGAGTCGTCGGACGGGCGAGCGAGGTGTCGATCGATCCGCCGCCCCGATTCGCGGCGATCACGGCCAGCGCGATGCTCATCGCGATGAACAGCCCCGCCAGGATCGCCGTCGCACGCGTCAGGAAATCGGCCGCGCCACGTGCGGACATCAGGCCCGACGGGCTACCGCCGGTGGTCAGCCCGCCGCCTTCCGACTTCTGCATGAGGATCACCGTCACGAGCAGCGCGGCGATGATCGCATGAACGACGAGCAGGAAGGTGAACATGGTCGAGGAACATTTCCGAAAGAAAGGAGTGCGGATGTCGAAGGGGGCCACATAGGCGAGGCCGCGCCCGCGATCAATGGAGCGGCAGCGGTCCGACCGTAACATTATCGTATCGACCGGGAAACCAAGCGCGCGATTGCGACGTTCATCTTTCGACCCCGCCCTACGGCCTTGTTCTGACGTTAGGTTCCAGCGATGTTCCCCACGATCCCCCTGAAGAAATGGATGGACGGCCTGGTCGATTATGTCCGCTCGGGAGAGCCGGACCTGACCAATCGCCAGATGGCCCTGATGATGATCGTCTACCTCCAGCCCGGCCCCCATACCGTGCGGGGGCTTGCCCGTGCGCTGAACGTATCGAAGCCGGTCGTAACGCGCGCCTTGAACAGGTTGGGCACGCTCGGCTATCTCCGCCGCCAACGCGACGATGCCGACAAACGGAACATCTTCGTTGCGCAGACCAGCGAAGGGGCAAATTTTCTTGCAGAGTTCGGGCAGTTCATGGGCGGCGACGGCGTCGACTATCACCGGCGACACGCCAGCGCGTAATCGTTTCGCGCTGCGCACGCGCTCGGTCGCGATCGACTCCCGCACCGACGCGGTCCGCCGCGACCTGGCCGACATCCGGCTCGCCGATCGCGTCTTTGCGCCCCACTACGCCGTCCCGACCCGGCGCGTCGTCGGCACCGTTGCGACGATCACCGAGACGCCTGACGAAAATCCCCTGTCACAGCTGCTGCCGGGCGAACCGTTCGACGTCCTCGAGTTCACGTCGACCCATGGATGGGGGCGGTCGCCGATCGATGGGACGGTAGGATTCGTCAGGCGCGATCTCTTGGCCCAGCATCATGACACGTCGCATATCGTCGTGGCGAAGCAGGCCGTGTTGCACGCCGATCCGTCCATGGCCCGCCCCCTCGGCCACGCGCTGCCGATGGGCAGTCGGGTCGCGGCCGCCCCGGCAAACGACGAATGGTGCGAGGTCGATGGCGGCTATGTCGCGTCATCGACGCTGCGGTCGCTATCCGAAGAAGGCGGCGACGCGGTCGATCATGCGCTCCGCCTGCTCGACGTTCCGTTTATCGCGGGCGGTCGCTCGGGCGCAGGCGTCGATGCCGCTGGTCTGGTCTTTCTAACCCACTTGCTCGCCGGTTCGCCCCCGCCCCGTTTCCTAGACCTGCAGGCTGCCAGCTTCGGCACGCCGCTGGCGGAGGGCGATACGCTGCAGCGCGGCGATCTGCTGTTCTTTGACGATCACGTGGCCCTGCTGGTCGACGGTGAGCGCGCCATCCACGTCGACGACGTCGTCCGCTGCGTGCCGCTCGCCGCACTCGACCGGTTCGGCCCCATTCGCGCGCGGAGGCGCCCCGCATGACCGTTCGCGTCTTCATCGACGGTGCCGCCGGCACCACCGGCCTCGAAATCGCCGACCGGCTGGGCGACCGGCCCGAAGTCGACTTCATCACGCTGGACGACGACCGGCGCAAGGATGCCGCCGCCCGGCGCGAGGCGCTGAACGATGCCGATTTCGTCATCCTCTGCCTGCCCGACGATGCGGCGCGCGAGGCGGTGGCGATGATCGACAACGACCGGACCCGCGTCATCGACGCCTCGACCGCACACCGTGTCGCCGATGGCTGGGCCTACGGCATGGCCGAACTGGAGCCGTCGCAGCCCGGCGCCATCGCCACGGCGATGCGCGTCTCCAATCCCGGCTGCTATCCGACCGGCTTCCTCGCATTGATCCGCCCACTGATCCGCGCGGGCCTCGTGCCCCATGACTGGCCGGTCAGCGTCAATGCGGTGTCGGGCTATTCCGGCGGCGGCAAGGCGATGATCGCTGCGTTCGAGAATGGCGAAACCGATACCGCGTGGCTCGGCTACGGCCTGTCGCTGGCGCACAAGCATGTGCCCGAGATGCAGCGCCACGCCCGCCTCGCCCATCCGCCGCTGTTCCAGCCATCGGTCGCACGCGCCTATCGCGGCATGGTGGTCGAGGTGCCGCTGCCGCTGTTCGCCTTCCACCGGCGCCCCAGCCTGTCGGCAATCGAGGCGGCGCTGCACGAAGCATATCGCGAATCGCCGGTGGTCCGCGTCCTGCCCGGTGACGAAAGCGCGATTCCGATCGAGGCCGATGCCGGCACCGACCGGCTGACGCTGCGGGTGTTCGGCAACATGGACACCGGACAGGCGCGGCTGGTCGCGACGCTCGACAATCTCGGCAAGGGCGCGTCGGGTGCTGCGGTGCAAAATTTCAACCTGATGGCGGGCTTCGACCAGACCGCCGGGCTGACGCTGTGACGGCGAACGCAATTTCGTAACGATTCAAGCGATCTTTGCGCACCGCATACCTATGCCGCCTTCGCGTTCGCGAAATAGGCTGCTAGAGGCGCGCTCGATCACGATTTAAGAGCAGGAGTTGGCATGACGAGGGACCCGGTAGCGAAGCTGCTGCTGTTCGGCGCGACGGGTGACCTGTCGCAGCGGATGCTGCTCCCCTCGCTCTATGGCCTCCACGCCGATGGCCT
>CAJYRU010000354.1 GCA_913777295.1 uncultured Sphingomonas sp.
GATGCCGGATTGCCGTCGCCATCGATCTCGCCCCGGTCGAACCGCGCGCGCTTGTCCTTGTCGGTCAACAGGTCATAGGCCTGCGTGACCTTGGTAAAGCGGTCGGACGCGGCCTTGTTGTCCTTGTTGCGATCGGGATGCAGCTCCTTGGCGAGCTTGCGATACGCCTTCTTGATGTCTGCTTCGGTCGCGCCGCGCGCGACGCCAAGGGTTGCATAGGGATCAGCCATGCCTCGGTAGCTAAGGCGCGCGGTGCGCCTCGGCAATGGGTTACGCCAACGAAACGGAAGCAAAACGAACGGCGGTTCAACGACGGTTCACGGCGGACACGGCACCGGATGGCATCGCCTGCGTTGGCAGCGCAATCGCTTACCGGAGAATCCGCCATGATCCATGCCCCGCTGTCGCGTCGCCGCATTATCGGCGGCGCTGCCCTGCTCCTCCCGGTCGCCCTGCTCGGCGGCTGCGCCACGCCGCTCGGCAGCTACAGCGTGGAGGAAGGCGTGCGCCGCCTGCTCACCCTGTCCAGCCAGCGTGCGTTCGAACGGCTGATCCGTCCGGGCGGATTCTATGACGATCAGCTTACCCGACTGACCCTGCCGGATACCGGCGGACAGAATAACGTGCTGGCGGCGGTGCTGCGTACCAATGCCGTGCGCGGCCGGATCGCGATGGCGCTGAACGACATTGCCGTCGATGCCGCCGACCGCGCCACGCCGGTCGTCCTTGATTCGATCCGCGGCCTGACGCTCGCCGATGCCGTCGCCGTCCTGCGCGGCGGGCCGACCGCCGCCACCGACCTGCTGGCCCAGTCGGCGCGCGGCGCGGTGATCGAGGCAATGTTCCCCGAATTTTCGAGCGGCCTGCGATCGGACGCGACCGAAATCCTGTCGGCGATCGTCACCGCGCAGACCGGCATCGACTATACCGCCATCGCCCGCAGCGCCGCCGATCAGGCGGGCAATGCCATCTTCCGCGCGATCGGGCGCGAAGAGGCGGCGATCCGCGCCGATCCGCGCCGCACCGGCGATCCGGTCCTGACCGCGCTGCTGCTCGGCACCGGCCGCTGAACCGCGCGGGCTTGGCAAGGGCGCCGGTCGGGCGGATAAGCCGCCCATGCCGATCCCCGCCCCTGCCGAGCGAACCGCACCCGAAATCGATGTCGCGATCATCGGTGCCGGCATTTCCGGCATCGATGCCGCGTGGCATCTGCAGGATCGTTGTCCGGACCGCAGCTACGCCATTTTCGAGGCGCGGGATGCGATCGGCGGCACCTGGGACCTGTTCCGCTATCCCGGCATCCGGTCCGATTCCGACATGCACACGCTGGGCTTTCCCTTCCGCCCGTGGCGCGGGGACAAGGCGATTGCCGACGGCGGCGACATACGCGACTATATCGCGGATACCGCCCGTGCCTTCGGCATCGACCGGCACATCCGCTTCCGCCACCGCATCCTGAGCGCCGACTGGTCGTCCGAAACCGCGCGCTGGACGCTCAGCTGCGACGTCGACGGCACCGTGTCGACCATCACCTGCCGCTTCCTGTTCATGGGCTGCGGCTATTACGACTATGCCGGTGGCCACGCGCCGGATTTCGACGGACAGGCGGACTTTGCCGGGCGGATCGTCCATCCACAACACTGGCCACAGGATCTGGACGTCGCGGGAAAGCGCGTGGCCGTGATCGGCAGCGGTGCGACCGCCGTGACGCTGGTTCCCGCCCTCGCCACGCGCGGCGCGCAGGTGACCATGGTCCAGCGCTCGCCTAGCCACATCGTCGCGCAACCCTCGCGCGATCGCGTCGCGCGGCTGCTCTATCGCCTGTTCCCGGAGCGCCTCGCCGGGCGGCTGACGCGATGGAAGAGCGCCGCGCTGGGCCTCGCCGCCTATCAGTTCGCGCGGCGCTGGCCACGGCGGATGGAGGCGCTGATCCTGAAGGGCGTACGCGCCGAACTGCCCGACATGGCCGATGTCGACCGTCACTTCACCCCGCGCTACGATCCGTGGGACCAGCGGCTGTGCCTGGTGCCCGATGCCGACCTGTTCGCCGCACTGCGCGACGGGTCGGCGACCATCGTAACCGACACCATCCGCCGCTTCACGCCCGACGGAATCGAACTGGGATCGGGGGCACGGATCGCGGCCGACATCATCGTCACCGCGACAGGGCTGAAGCTGCACCTGCTCGGCGGTATCCGGCTGACCATCGACAGCAATCGCTTCGTTCCCGCCGATCACCTGATCTATCGCGGCATGATGGCGTCGGGGGTGCCCAATCTCGTCCTGGCTCTGGGCTATACCAACGCGTCGTGGACTCTGAAGATCGATCTGGTGTCGCGCCGCATGTGCCGGATGCTGAACCATATGCGGCGGCACGGCTACGACATCTGCACCCCCGCGCCGCCCGCAGCGGATGTCGAACGGCGGCCGCTGCTCGATTTCAGCTCGGGCTATGTCACCCGCGCCGCCTCGATCTCTCCGGCGCAGGGATCGCGGGCGCCGTGGCGGCTGCGGCAGAATTACTTCCTCGACTATGCGACGCTGCGCTTCGGGTCGCTCAGCGACGACGTCCTGCGCTTTGCCCGCAGCGGTCGGGCGTCAGCGGCCGACTGACGCCACGGCATCGGCCCGGTCGTGCAGGACGACGCGATTGCGGCCGCCCCGCTTCGCCTCGTACAGCGCCAGATCCGCCCCGTGGAGCAGTTCGGCCGGCGACGTATCGCCGGTCGCCAGCGCGATCCCGCCGCTGACCGTCACCCACACCTCGACCCCGTTGGCCACGATGGGCGACGCCGCGACGGCCGCCCGCACCCGTTCGGTGGTGGCCAGCGCCTCCTGCGGCGACACGTCGGCGAACAGGATCGCGATCTCCTCGCCACCATAGCGCGCCACCGTATCGACCGCGCGCACCGACCCCGCGATCCGCCCCGCAACCGCTTCGATCACCAGATCGCCGACCTGGTGGCCGTGCGCGTCGTTGATCCGCTTGAACAGGTCGATGTCGAGCATCGCGACGACGTAGCTGCCGCCGCTGCGCAACGCCGCTTCACGCGCGGTGTCGAGCATGGCGATCATCGTGCGCCGGTTGGCAAGCCCGGTCAGCGGGTCGGTACTGGCCAGCAATTCCAGCCGGGCATTGGCCGCGCGCAGTTCCTGGGTCCGCTGCCCGACGATCGTCTCCAGCGTGCGCGTCCGGCGGCGCAGCACGACCGTCCGCAACTGCACGATACCGACGATCGCCAGCACCGCGATTGCCAGCAACGCCAGGCGGACCAGCCACCATTCATGCCACGCCCGCGCGACGATCAGGTCGAGCCGGGTCGTGACGACGCGGGGATGCACGCCCGTAATCTGCGCCTGGAGCTCGAGGACATAGGCGCCGCCGGGCAGATTGGTGTAGATCGCGGTCGCCGGGCTGGCCGACGGAATTTCCACCCAGTCGGCATCGAACCCGCGCAGGCGATAGCGATAGCGTATCTCCTCCGGCGCGGCATAGTCGCTCAAGGCAAAGGCGATGCGGATGCCGTGCCCGTCGGACCGGATCGTCCGGTAGCCGGCGCGAGAATCATAGGGGACGACCCGGCCATCCTCCTCGATCTCGCTGGGAGCCAGCGCCGGTGGCGGCGACGGGTGCAACGCCAGCAGTCGATCAGGCCGCACGACCAGCAACCCGCCAGTGCCCCCGAACAGCAGGTCGCCGCCCCGCGTGATCGCGGTCACCCGCTGGCTGAACGAATCGGCGGTCAGTCCGTCGCGGCGGCTGACCGTCAGGACCCTCTCCTGGCGCGGATCGATCACCGAAACGCCGGTGGCACCGGTGGCCCAGATGCGGCCGGCATGGTCGACCTGCGCCGCCGCAACATTGTCGTTGGCAAGGCCGTGCGCTTCGTTGATCGCGTGGAAACGCCACCCCTGCGCCCGCAGCTCGCCGCGCGCGACACCGCCATAGGTGCCGACCCACAGCGTGTCGCCCAGCGGCAGGATCGAGCCGGTATAGTCTTGCGGCAGGCTGGCCGGATCGGCCGGATCGTTGCGATAGGTGACGAAGCGGCCGTTTGCCGGATCGAACCGGTTGATCCCGCGGGGCGTCGCGATCCACACGCCGCCGCCCGGTGCCGCCACCATGTTGATGACTTCATTGTTGGCCAGCGACGCATCGTTGCCGGGAACGTGGCGATAGCGCTGCACCCGCTGCGTCCGATCATCCCGGACGAACAGCCCCCGGTACGTACCGATCAACAGCCGCCGATCGAGCCGCAGCAGCGAAATCACCGGCAGGTCGCCCAGTTCGGGTATCGGCAGCGACCGCTCGGCCAGCGTTTCGGGATCGATCATGACGATGCCGCGTCCACCGGCCAGGATCGTGCCGTCGGGATTTTCCGCGAACGCCTTGATGTCCTGCCCGGCATGGGCGCCGTCCAGCCGCAGGTGCCGCACTACTCCCTCCGCCCGGTCGATCCGGTCGATCAGGCCATTGCTCATCCCGACCCATATCCGGTCGCGCCGGTCGACCATCAACCCGCGGACATTGCGATCGGCCAGCGAATGCCGTGGATCGGGCATGGCATTGCCGATCGTGAAGATGCCCTCGGGCCACGGGTCGGTATGCGATGCGCCGACTTCGGTCGCGGCCCACAGCCGCCCGGTGTGATCGAGGCGGAGGTCGCGGACGGTATCGCCGGCCAGCGATCCGGGATTGGCCTGGATGTTGCGCATCGATCGGACGGAGAACGCGCCCTGCGTCGCGATGCGCAGGATCCCCATGCCGTCGGTCCCGGCCCATACCGTGCCGTTGCGGCCGATGGCAAAGGCACGGATCGTGCGATGCGCGATCTGCGCCGCGCCGCCGGACAACACCGCCGGCTGGACGAAGCGGCCGTCGCGCAATTGCACGAAGATGCCGTGCGATCCGGTGCCGACCCACAATCGCCCCGCCCGATCGCGGGCGATCGACCATACGTCGCCGATGGCGGGAGTTGCGACCGCCACGAACGCTGTTGCCCCCCGATGGCGCACGAACAGCCCGGCATCGCCACCGGCATATAGCGTGCCGTCACTGTCGCGATGGACCGCGAACGCTCCGTCGGCGAAGGCGCTGCCTTCTCCCGCGACGGGGTCGATGCGGTCGCGCCGCGCGTCGAAATGGAACACGCCGCGGTCCGACGCGACGAACGCACCGCCCTGTCCATCCGACGTGATGTCCATGATGCGCGTGCCGGCCCCGACTCCGCCGGCACCGGCCGGCGACACGAACCGGTTGGACGTCGCCTGGTACCGGACCAGCCCGCCGACATTCGTCCCGACCAGCACGCCGCCATTGGCGAGGGGCAGGAGCGACCGGATGTAATTGTCGGGCAGCCCACCCTGCCGCAGGGCATTCTGCCGAAATACCTTCAGCCGCTGTCCATCATAGCGCGCCAGCCCGCCGCGCGTGCCGATCCACATCAGCCCGTCGCTGCTCTGCACGATCGCGGTGGTGGTGGCATGGGGCAGGCCCGCCTTGCCGTCCAGAGTCTGGAACCTCGGCGTGCGCCACCCCGTCCACGCATCGGGCGACGACGACGCCACGGCGATACCCGGAAGCATTCCCGCGATCAGCAGGAGCAAGAGGACAAGACGTCGTATCGTCATTTCGATCGGTAACTTGTCGAAACTTGGTTTAAACCGAATTAACGCCGACTATTGCGCGCTACGGGTTGCTTCTCGCCAACCGCACTGCCCCGTCGAGTGGGTCGCCGAGCGGCGGGCACAGATGCGCCACGGTCCGCACGCGCAGCCATGGCTGCAACCGCGGGGCCAGCCCGCCGACCAGGGTACAGCGGGTGACATCCCGTGCCACGATCGTCTCGATAAAGCGTTCGACATGGCCCGCCGCGTCCTCGACGATCGACCGGGCGATCGGGTCTTCGGCATCGGCATGGTCCATCACGATCGGTGCCAGCGCGCCATAATCGCGCGGGGATGCCGTGGCCATCCACGCCACCGCCTGCAGCACGTCATGGTCGAACCGCGCCGCCACCGCATCGGCCAGCGGCGTCCGCTGCGTCCGCCCGTCCAGCGCGCGCAGCGCATGGCGCACCGCGCTCAGCCCCAGCGCCGCCCCGCTGCCTTCGTCGGATACCGGAAAGCCGTAACCGCCCAGCGCCACGTCCTGCCCGTCGATCCGCAGCAACGCCGCGCTGCCGGTGCCCAGGATCAGGATCGCCCCATCGCCGCCGCCATGCGCGCCCAGATGCGCGATCTGCGCATCGCTGGCGAACGTCACCGATCCGACGCCGAAATCACAGGCCTCCAGCGCGGCGCGGATGCCGGGGCGGCGGATCCCGGCGATGCCCATGCCGACGCGCAGCTGCGCCCGCTGCGCCGGATCCAGTCCAGCCTCCGCCACCGCCTGTTCGATCACGTCGGCCAATGTCCGGCGCAGCGCATCGACGCCGATGCCGGCATTGGCCGCGCCGGCCCGCCCCGTGCCGACCACCCGCCCGGACGCATCGACCAGCCGCGCGCGGCAATTGCTGCCTCCGGCATCGATCCCCAGCGCGAACGTCATGCCCCCGCCCCCCATTGCCGCCCGCGCGGCATGTGCCCGATACCGGGGTTCAGCTGGTTGCGCGGATCGAGGTCGCGATAGAATTCCGCCAGCGCCGGCGGGGCGCGGTACAGATGGCC
>CAJYRU010000355.1 GCA_913777295.1 uncultured Sphingomonas sp.
CGGCGCGGCGATCTATGTGTGTGGCAGCATGCAGGGCATGGCACCGGGCGTCCATGCCGCGCTGGCGACAATCCTTGGCGAATCGCTGCTGGAGGACATGCTCGGCGACGGACGCTATCGCCGGGACATCTACTGACCGGCGCGGACCTTAATGCCGATGTTCGCGGCGCAATTGATAACGGCCATCGGCATAGTCGTCGAACAACCCCCGGATCGCGGGGTGGTCGACCGGCTCCTCGCTGTCGTCGACGATCAGGTTCTGCTGGCTGACATAGGCGACATAGCTCGCCTCGGCATTCTCGGCGAGCAGGTGGTAGAAGGGCTGGTCCTTGCGCGGGCGGGCGTCGGCGGGAATCGATTCATACCATTCCTCGCTGTTCGCGAAGACCGGGTCGATGTCGAACACGACTCCGCGAAAATCGAACAGGCGGTGGCGCACCACCTCTCCGATCGAAAAACGCGCATGGGCGACCGGTGGCAACGGCGTACCGAGGTCGAGAAGAGGGGCGGAAAGGGCCTTCATGCAAAATAATCTAGGGTCGATGTGCGTTTGCAGCAAGGATGCGCTTGCACATCCCGAATCCTTGGGCTAACCGACCGCCCTCGCTGACCAACGTGCCGCGCTGACCTGCGGCATAGAGCGGGAAACCTCTGCGGAGAGGTGGCAGAGTGGTCGATTGTACCGCACTCGAAATGCGGCGTGCCTTTACGGGTACCGAGGGTTCGAATCCCTCCCTCTCCGCCACTTACCCCTAAGTTGCCGATAATCCTGCGGGCTGCGACCAGCCCTCTCCTGCCCGCGGCAGCATCCGCTTGAGATGCAGAAATATCCCTGCGTCGTGGGAGATGCCCGATCGCGCGTCGAGGCGCGATCGGGCAGTCGCGATCAGCCGCCGGTCTTGCCCTGCCCGGCGCCGTCTTCCTTGATGCGCGAACCATCGGCATTCAGGCCCAGATCCTTCAGCAGCGGCGCGACCTGCGGATCGGCACCGTTGAAGTTCCGGAACATCGGCGCGTATTCCTCGGTATGGCCCTTCGACAGGATCATGTCGCGGAAGCGCTGGCCGTTGGCGCGCGTCATGCCGCCATGCTGCTCGAACCAGTTGAACGCGTTCGAACTCAGCATCTTGGTCCAGCTATAGGCGTAATAGCCCGCCGAATAGCCATTGCCCCAGATGTGCAGGAAATAGGTCGAGCGATAGCGCGGCGGCACGTCGGCAACGTCGAGGCCGGTAGCGGCAAGCGCCTGCGTCTCGAACGTGTCGGGGTTCTGCCTGCCCTGCGCGGCGGTCAGCGAATGCCAGCTCATGTCCATCTCGGCCGCGGCGAGCGCCTCGCCGAACGAATAGCCCGAATTGAACGTGCCGGCGCGCTTGATCTTGTCGACCAATGCCTGCGGGATCACCTGTCCGGTACGATAATTAACCGCGTAGTTTGGCAGGACCTTTGGGTCGAGCGCCCAATGTTCGTTGAACTGCGACGGGAATTCGACGAAATCGCGCGCGGTGTTGGTGCCCGAGATGCTCGGATAGGTCTGGTTCGCGAACAGGCCATGCAGCGCGTGACCGAATTCGTGGAACATCGTGGTCACGTCGTCGAAGCTGATCAGGCCGGGCTGCCCCGCCGCCGGCTTGGTGAAGTTGGATACGTTGTAGATCACCGGCTTGGTGCCGAGCAGCTTCGACTGGTTGACGAAGTTCGACATCCATGCGCCGCCATTCTTGTTGTCGCGCTTCCAGAAATCGAAATACATCAGGCCGATCGTCGTCCCGTCCGCCTCGTTGACCTCATAGACCATGACGTCGGGATGATAGACCGGAATGTCAGTGCGGCGCTTGAACGTCACGCCGTACAGCTGGTTGGCAGCATAGAACACGCCGTCGGTCAGCACCTTGTTGATCTCGAAATAGGGCTTCAGCTCGTCCTGGTTCAGGTCGTACTTCGCCTTGCGGACCTGTTCCGAATAATAGTCCCAGTCCCACGGCTTCAGCTGGAAATTGCCGCCGGTCGCCTTGATCTGCGCCTGCAGCTCCGCGGCCTCGCGACGCTGTTCGGCCGCGACCGGCGTGCCGAGCTGCTGCATGAACCCCAGCGCCGTCTTCGGCGTCTTCGCCATCTGGTCTTGCAGTACGTAATCGGCCCAGGTCGCAAAGCCGAGCAGCTTCGCCTTCTGCGCGCGCAGCAACGCGATGTCGGCGATCGTCGCGCGGGTGTCGTTGGCATCGCCCTTTGCCGCGCGGGTCCAGCTGGCGTTGAACAGCGCCTCGCGCGTCGCCCGGTCCTTCAGGGTAGCCAGCTCGGGCTGCTGCGTCGTGTTCTGCAGCGTCAGCACATATTTGCCGGCCAACCCGCGATCCTGCGCGGCAGCGGCCGCCGCCGCAATCTCACCGTCCGACAGCCCGGCGAGCTTCGCCTTGTTGTCGACCACCAGCGCACCCGCCTTGGCAGCGGCGAGCAGCTTCTGCTGGAACGCCGTCTCCAGCGTCGACAGCTGGCTGTTGTACCGGCTGAGCGTCGCCTTGTCGGCCGGCGACAGCTGCGCCCCGGACCGCACCATGCCCTGATAGGTCAGCGTCAGCACCTGCAGCTGCTCGGCATTGAGGCCCAGCGACTGGCGCTTGTCGTAGAGGGTCTTCACCCGCGCGAACAGCGCGGGGTCCAGGTTGATCGCGTCCTGATGCGCGGCGAAGGCGGGGGCCAGATCGGCCTGCGTCTTTTGCAGCGTGTCGTCGGTATTGGCGCCGACCACGCCGTAGAATGCCAAGCTGGCGCGTTCGAGCAGCCGCCCGGAACGCTCCATCGCCGCGATCGTATTCTCGAACGTCGGCGCGCTGCGCGCCCGCGTGATCGCGTTGATCTCCGCCCGCTGCGCCGCCATCCCGGCGAGCAGCGCCGGCTTGTAATCGGCGCTTTTGATCCGGTCGAACGGCGGTGCCTGCAGCGGCAGCGTGCTGGCCTGCGCAAAGGGATTGGAGGCGGGCAGCGGCGCCGCCGTCGTCGCGGCGGGCCTCGGCCCTTGCGCCAATACGGTGGACGACATCAGCAGAAGCAGGGCGGCGGGGGCAAGATGACGCATCGAAGGTCCTATCCATCAACGTTGGCGCGTTGTTTGCACCCGCCCCGCCACCGGATCAATGGCCGGGCGTAACCGCGCCTGTGTCAGCGCCCGGTCCCGGCATCGCGTCGAACACGAACGCGGTGCCGACAAAGTCGCCCTTCAGCGGCGCCCGCAGCCCGCGCTCCATCCAGTAGGCGCCGCTCGCCCGAGCCGGGACGCCATCGGGCAGCGCGCTATCGCCCAGCACCCGGACGGCATAGGTCTGCGCGGGGTCCAGCCCCTGCGGATGCTCGGCGGCCGGGTTGTCGCGCCACATCGACGAATGCAGCATCTTGAACATCACACCCTGCCGCCGGTCCTGCGCGACATAGATCGTCGCCGACGATGCATTGTCCCTGGTCGGCGGATCGATGCGGTAGAGCTGCCCGCGTTGTACGGTCTGAAGGATCGTCTTGTAGGCGGCGATCCATTTGGCGGCGGTCGCGAAGTCCTCCGCCTGCCATATATCGAGATTGGGGCCGATGCCCAACCCGCGCTGCATCGACGACAGGAAGCGATAGTCGAGCGACGTCGCGCGGGTATTTGAGCAAGACCGGTGACAAGGCGGGCGGCCAGGTCGTCTATTCCAACGGCATCGGCTTTCGCGAACACCGCGTCGATTTCGACTATGGCGCGGCGATCGACGACACGCTGCGCTTCCATGTCGGTGGCTATGCGCGCAACGGTGGCGGCCTGACCAACGAACGCTTCAACATCCTGCGCGGCTATCAGATCAAGTCGAACATCACCAAGGACCTGCCCGATGGTCGCGGTTTCGTCCGCCTGTATTTGAAGCGGCTGGACGAACAGGCACCGACCAACACCACCACGCCGTCGATCGCGACGCTGGACGGGAACAAGGTCACCGGCTTTTCGCCGCTGCCGACCTTCGACGGGCGTGATGGTTCGTCCTACTCGATCTACAACCGCCGCTTCCGGTATCTCGACTATGACGGCGGCGGGCTGAAGAGCGCCGAAGTACAGGGCATCCACCCGCGCGTCACTGGTCTGGGCGCCCAGTTCCATTACGACCTGACCGACAACATCACGCTCGACAACGTGCTGCGCTATCAGTGGATCAGCGGCAACTTCACGACCCAGTTCATCAACGTCGCCAACCGGGTGAACACGGTCGCGGGCGTGTCGTGCGCGGCAGGTTCGCCGGGTGCGAATGGGGTCATCGGATCGTGCGTCAACGGCCAGGTCGTCGACGCGATCCGCTATGCGAAGGGTCCGAACCATGGGCTGCTATACACCGGCGCCTATGTGGACAATAACCCGAACATCAACACGTTGATGGAGAACATGAACAACTTCGCCAACAACCTGGCGTTGAACGGCAAGTTCGACGTCGGTGGTGGCAAGGCCACGTTTTCGACCGGCGTGTTCGTGATGAAGCAGAACATCGAGCAGGACTGGCACGTCAACCGCAACTTCGCCGAACTGAACGGTGAAAACGCCGCGCCGCTCGACCTGTTCTCGACCACCGGCACGCAGTTGACGGCGGCGGGCCAGGCCGGGTTCAACGACAATTGGGGCAGTTGCTGCGCCCGCCGCGTCGACCTGAGCTACACCGATGTCGCGCCGTTCCTGCAGGTCGGATACGAAACCGGCCGGCTGAACCTCGACGCGTCGGTGCGCTACGACAATGTCAGCGGCAAGGGCACGGTACAGGGCGGCGTCGCCGGCCCGACCACCCGCGTCAGTGACGCGCTGGGGTCGGCACTGATCCCGTCGCTGGTACTCAGCCCGACGGTCGAGAATGTCGACTATGGCGACAGCTATGTCAGCTGGTCGGTCGGTGCGCTCTATGCGTTCAGCGGCAATGCCAGCGCTTTTGCCCGCGTCAGCCGAGGCGGCCGCTTCAACGCCGACCGCCGCGTCCTGTCGGGCAACTTCAACGCCGACGGGCCGCTCAATGCGCAGGGGCAGTCGACCTCGGTCAACTTCCTCAACCAGCAGGAAATCGGCCTGAAGCAGCGCGGCAGCTTCGCCGGCGAGGCGTCTTACACCGTCGAAATCACCGGCTTCCGTTCGACGCTGACCGAAAACAACTACGACTTCACCCGCATCAACAACCCTGCCCCGAACAACGACCCGAACATCTTGAACGGTTATCGCTCGTTCGGCGTCGAGTTTTCGAGCCGAGTAACCTACGGCAACTTTCATCTTTCCGCCGATGCGACCTATTCGAATTCGAAGATCGTCAACAGCGTCACCCCGGCCCTGGTCGGCAATCGTCCCGGCGGGCTGCCCGAGTTCCTGTATGTCATCTCGCCGTCCTATGACGCCGGCGTCGCCGCGTTCGGCGTCAGCGTGAACGGGCAGACCTCGACGCCATCGGACGACTTCAACCTGTACACGATCAAGGGGTCCACCTTCGTCAACGGGTTCGTCACCGTCCGCCCGATCGACCGGATCGAGCTGGGGCTGAACGTCAACAACCTGTTCAACAAGCTCGGCTTCCGTGGCGGCGGCAGCCTGAACCCGATACTGTCGTCGACCAGCGCCGTGTTCAACAACACCGCGCTCTACGGCCGGACCGTCACGGGATCGATCCGCTACCGCTTCTAAGGCTCCCTGAAACTTCGACGGGCGGCGTGGCTTCGGCCGGGTCGCCCTTTTTGTGACATGCGATGCCGCGGGCCTCAGGCTGGCCCGCCACGGCTTGCGCATTGCGGCCGTCCGCGCCAAGCAGCAGCGATGCGTATCGCGCTTTACGAACCCGAAATCGCGGGCAATGTCGGGGCCGTCCTGCGGCTGGGGGCCTGTCTGGGCGTGGCCGTCGACCTGATTGAGCCGCTGGGTTTTGCCTGGGACGACCGGCGGGTGCGGCGGACGGCGATGGACTATATCGACCATGTCGCGGTGACCCGCCATGCCGACTTCGACGCCTTTCGAACGGCGCAGGCAGGCGCGCGGCTGGTCCTGTTCACCACCAAGGCGACGCAATCGGCCTACGATTTTTCCTTCGCGGCAAATGATGTGCTGCTGTTCGGCAAGGAAAGCGCGGGCGTGCCGCCGATTGTTGCCGAACGATGCGACGTCGGCCTGCGCCTGCCGATCCGGGCGGAAGTCCGGTCGATGAACCTCGCCACCGCCGCGGCCCTCGCGCTGGGCGAGGCACTGCGGCAGACGGACGCCCTGCCCCGATAGGAACAGGGCCCCGCCTCGCGGTCACCCCAGAACGGCGTCGCCCAGGTGACGCCATTCCACGACCTGCTGTGTCTGTTCGCCCAGCCCCGCGATGCCGAGCGTCATCGTGTCGCCGGCCTTCAGATAGATCGACTGGGGCTTCTTGCCCTCGCCCACCCCCGGCGGCGTGCCGGTAATCATCAGGTCGCCGGGATACAGCGTGATATATTCGCTGACATAGGAAATCAGTTCGGCGACATCGAAGATCATCGTCCGCGTATTCCCCGTCTGCATCCGATCGCCATTCACGTCGAGATGCATGGCGAGGTCCTGCGGGTCGCCCAGTTCGTCCGGCGTCACCAGCCACGGGCCGACCGGGCAGAAGCTGTCATGCCCCTTCCCCTTCGACCATTGCGTGCCGCGCTGCTTCTGGTTGAAGCGTTCCGACACGTCGTTGGCGATGGTGTAGCCGGCGACATGGTCCAACGCGTCTTCCTTGGTGACATAGCGCGCGGTCTTGCCGATCACGACGCCCAGCTCGACTTCCCAGTCGGTATGCGTTGATCCGCGGGGCAGCATCACATCGTCGTTCGGTCCCGTCAGCGACGATAGCGCCTTCATGAACATCATCGGCTCGGCAGGCACCGGCAGGTTCGATTCGGCAGCATGGTCGGCATAGTTCAGGCCGATCGCCACGATCTTTCCGATCCCACTGACCGGCACGCCATAACGCGGCGTGCCCTCGACTACGGCCAGGCCGGCGACATCGACCGACAGATCGCGGGTCGTGTCGACGGTGATGTCGTCGATCACACCCGACAGATCGCGGATGCGACCATCGGCATCGACGATCCCGGGCTTCTCGGCGCCCCGCTGGCCATAGCGACAGAATTTCATTGCACGTCTCTCCCAAAAAGGTTCGCAGCGCCCGCGCGGTGCCGGATCGTCCTTTCCCCTCGCTCCGCGCCCAAAGCACGTCAAGCGGTGGCAACGGGCCTCGACGTACGGTCATCGGCCCGTCATGCTGCCGGCGTAACGACCATGGGGATGGGCGGGGAAGACGAATGACGACCGGCACGGCCAATTTGCTGGGGCGGCGCGCCCTGATTGGCGGGGGGATTGCGACCGGCATCGTCGCGACGATGCCGGCACGGGCAGCCGCGCCGCTTCGGTTCCGGCCCATCTGGCCCAGCGGTCCACCGGGCAGCGCGGCAGTGCATGTCGTCGAACAGGAAGTGCCGCGATCAGCGAGCGGGCCGGCGGACGACACCGCTTTCGTGCATGTCCGTACGCCCGCCCTCGCCCATGCGGTACCGGCCCGGCCGAATGGTGCGGCGATGCTGCTGATCCCCGGCGGCGGCTATCGTCGGGTGGCGGTGGGCCATGACGGCCGCGACATGCTGCAGTTCTTTGCCGATCGCGGCTATCACGCCTATCTGCTGAAATACCGCTTGCCGGGCGACCCATGGGCAGCGGGTCCCGACACGCCGCTGCAGGACGCACAGCGCGCGTTGCGGATCATCCGGGCGGACGCGGCCGCGAACGGCGTCGACCGGGACCGGATCGGGGTAATGGGACTTTCCGCCGGCGGGCATCTGGCGGCGATGCTGGCGTATCGCACCGATGCGACCTACCGCGCTGCCGATGCCGTCGACGCCCAGCCGCTGGCCGTGCGGATCGCGTGCCTGCTCTATCCCGTCGCGCTGATGGGTGCCGCCGGGACGCATCAGGCGTCACAGGACCAGCTACTCGGCCCGAATGCTCCGCCCGAACAGGCTGCCTATTTTCGCAGCGACGCGCGCATCACAGCCGCCAGCCCGCCGACCTTTTTGACGCACGCACTCGACGATCGGATCGTGTCGGTCGACAACACGCTGGCCCTGCTCGCAGCACTTCGCCGGTCGCGGGTGGCGGCGGAGGCCTATCTGCCGGAACTGGGCGGCCATGGCTTCGGCGTGTTGCGGGACGGTCGGGCAGCGCCGTGGACCGGACTGTTCCTCGAATGGGCAGGGCGACACGGCCTGTAGGGATTTTGGTGTCATCGGAACGACGCCGTTCACGCATACGTATTGCGCGTGACAAGCGTCCGACATTCGATACTGTCGTCAATATCCCCTTGCGAGGAATTTGCGTGACACAGCCTGCTCTTGCGACCGTTACCCCGACCACGCCGCCCCTCGCCGATGCCATATTGGAAACGCTCGTCCACCGGATCGGCAAGGACGCGCAGGCCGCGCTGCCGCATGACTGGCTGGCGGCAACGATCCTGACGGTGCGCAACGACATCATCGAACGCTGGATGGCGTCGAGCAAACAGGCCCATGCCGCCGGTGCCAAGCGGGTCTATTATCTCAGCCTCGAATTCCTGATCGGCCGGCTGCTGCGCGATGCGATGGCGAACCTGTCGCGTACCGACGAAGTGCGCGAGGCGCTGGCGTCGCTCGGCGTGAACCTCGCCGATCTCGAGGGGGAAGAGCCGGACGCGGCGCTCGGCAATGGCGGTCTCGGCCGGCTCGCCGCGTGCTTCATGGAAAGCCTCGCGAGCCTCGACCTGCCGGCGTACGGCTATGGCATCCGTTATGTGAACGGCATGTTCCGCCAACGGATCGACAATGGCTGGCAGGTCGAATTGCCCGAAACCTGGC
>CAJYRU010000356.1 GCA_913777295.1 uncultured Sphingomonas sp.
CGCGCACGGCGGCGCTCACCACCAATATCGGATCGGTCTGGGCGCCCGAGCTGACGAAGCACAAGGGCCGCTACTACCTCTACATCCCCACCAAGAACCCGACGACCAGCTGGGTGATCTGGGCCGACCATATCGACGGACCATGGTCGGAACCGATCGACCTGAAGCTGCCCGACCATATCGATCCGGGCCATGCGGTGGGGGAGGACGGGTCGCGCTGGCTGTTCCTATCGGGCGGCGACCGCATTCGCCTGTCCGACGACGGCCTGTCGACGGTGGGGCAGGTCGAGCATGTCTACGACCCCTGGCGCTATCCCGACAGCTGGGACGTCGAGGGGTTCAGCCCGGAGGGACCGAAGGTCACGCGGCGTGGCGACTGGTTCTACCTCGTCACGGCGGTGGGCGGCACGGCGGGGCCGCCCACCGGCCATATGGTGATCGCCGCGCGGTCGCGGTCGATCCATGGGCCGTGGGAGCATCATCCCGGCAACCCGATCGTCCGCACGACCTCTCGCGACGAAAAATGGTGGTCGCGCGGCCATGCGACGTTGGTCGAGGGGCCGGACGGCAGCTGGTGGTCGGTCTATCACGGTTATGAAAACGGCTATTGGACGCTGGGGCGACAGGCGTTGCTCGATCCGGTCGAATGGACTCCCGATGGCTGGTTTCGCATGGCCGGCGGCGACCTGTCCCGCCCGCTGCCCAAGCCGCGCGGCGGACAGGCGGTGCGCCATGGCCAGCCGCTGACGGACGATTTTCGGACGCTGGCGCTCGGCACCGAATGGAACTTCTTCCGCCCCACGCCGGAGGACCGCGCGCGGGCACGGGTGCAGGATGGCGCGCTGCTGCTCGATGCGCGGGGCAAGGCACCGTCGGACGGCGCGCCGCTGCTGCTGATCGCGGGCGACACAAGCTATCGCTTCGAATGCGATATCGAGATCGCCGACGGCGGCACCGCCGGGCTGATCCTGTTCTACGACGGCAAGCTCTATTGCGGCCTCGGCTTCGACGAACAGCGTTTCGTCACCCACCAATATGGCATCGAACGCGGCCGGCCAGCGAACCCGCTGGGCAAGCGGATGCGGATGCGCGTCACCAACGACCGTCACATCGTGTCCTTCCACACCAGCGGCAACGGCGGGACGACATGGCATCGGTTCGATCGGGGGATGGAGGTCTCCGGCTATCACCACAATGTGCGCGGCGGCTTCCTGATGCTGCGGCCGGGGCTGTATTCGGCCGGGCAAGGCACCGCCCGCTTCCGCGACTTCCGGTTCACGGCGCTGTAGGGAAGAGGAGGCGCAAAAAAGCGTCACCCCAGCGAAGGCTGGGGTCTCAACCGGCTCTTGTCCCGTGCTATCACCGGGAGATTCCAGCCTTCGCTGGGATGACGGTCGTGGCGAAATCCCCTCACCGCCCCCGTACGCATTACCGAACCGGCTTGCCCCCCGTCCGATAACCGGCCACCACCGCCCTCGAAGGGAATGGCGATGCACGACGACGGCACGCGACACGGCATTTCGCGGCGGTCGATGGGGATCGCGGCCTTTTCGACGGTCGTCGAATGGTACGACTTCACCCTCTACCTCTATCTCGCCACGCTGTTGTCGCGGGTCTTCTATGGCGGCGGCGCAACCTCGCTGGCGGTGACGCTGGGCGGGTTCGCGGTGTCCTATCTGATGCGGCCGCTGGGTGCGCTGGCGTTCGGGCAGATCGGCGACCGGTTCGGGCGGCGGCGGATGATGCTGCTGTCGATGGCATTGATGACCCTCGCCATGCTCGGCATCGCGCTGCTGCCGACGCGCGCCGCGATCGGGCCGGCGGCGGGGTGGCTGTTGCTGGCGCGTCGCTGCGTCATGGCCTTCTCGGTCGGGGGCGAATATACCGGGGTCGTCGCCTATCTCTACGAAGGGGCGCGCCCGAACCGGCGCGGGCTGGTCACATCGTCGGCCTCGGCCGCCAGCGAAGTCGGCGGATTGCTGGCGGTCGGCATCTCGGCCGCAGTCGTCTCCCTGCTGCCGACGGCACAGCTGGAGGCGTGGGGCTGGCGCATCCCCTTCTTCCTCGGTGCCGCACTGGCGGCGACCATCGGCATCGCGCGATCGACGTTGCAGGAATCGCCCGAGTTCGAGCGGCAGCAACGCGACGGATCGGTGCCGACGAATCCGATCGGCCATGCGCTGACCCACCACCGCGCCGCCATCCTGCGGGGCTTCGCGATTTCGGCGCTGGGGTCGATCACTTATTATGTCGGCATCGTCTATGTGCCGTCTTTCCTGACCAGTACCGGCGCGATGGGCGAAGGCGCGGCGCTGTGGCTGGCGACCGCCGCCGCCGTCATGGTGATCGCGGTCACGCCGCTGGTCGGGCTATTGTCGGACCATGTCGGGCGCAAGCCGGTGCTGATCGCCATCTGCATCGCCGCCGCGATCCTGCCGATGACGATGTTCGCGTGGATGGCCGGCGCAGGACCTGCCGCAATGATCGGCGCGCTGGTGCTGGCGGCGCTGGGCGGAGCGATGAGCGCGGTCGGCGCGGTCGCGACCGCCGAACAGCTGCCGGGCGAAGGGCGGCTGAGCGGCCTCGCGCTGGGGGCCACCGCCGCCACCGCGATCTTCGGCGGGCTGACGCCGCTGGTGTCGCACTGGCTGCTGGAATGGACCGGCTGGGTCATGGTGCCGGGCGCGATGATCGCGTTCGTCGCGCTGGCGGTCGTTCCCGTCATCCTGACCCTGCGTCCCGCCGCGCGCTGACCCTTCACGGCGCCCGCCGAAGCGATTTGGATTTGACGCGGTTCGCGGAACATGGCTTCGCACGGAACATGACCGAACCGCATCCCCATACCCGGACGCTCGGCCGGCTGGTCGGCTATCGCCTGCGTCGCGCCTCCGCCGTCTTTGCCAGCGACTTTGCCGTCACGCTGGACGGGACCGGTATTCGCCAGATCCCGATGGGCATCCTGGCGGTCGTCGCCGACAATCCCGGCATCAACCAGGGGACAGTCGGCCGGCTGCTGGGCATAAAGCGCGCGAACATGGTGCCGCTCATCAACGAGCTGATCGAAGCCGGCCTGATCCTGCGCGAAACCGATCCCAGCGACCGACGCGCCTTCACCCTCGACATGTCGGCGGAGGGACAGCGGACGCTGACCGACTGCATCGCCCGGATCGAAGGGCATGAGGAACGGTTGCTGGCGGACTTCACCGATGCGGAGAAGGCGACGCTGCTCGACCTGCTGGAACGGATCGAACAGCGCGCGGTGACCACCGACTGATCGCGCCTCAATCCTCCGGCGCGATCGTGACCCGCAATCCGTCGAAGACGGCGATCTGGCACGACAGGCGCGAGCGGTCGGTACGGTTGGGCGATCCGTCGAGCAAATCGTCCTCGTCCGCCCCCATCGGCGGCAGCAGGGCGAGGTCGGCCACGTCGACATAGACATGGCAGGTCGCGCACGAACAGCATCCGCCGCAGATCGCCGGCAGTTCGTCGATCCCGCCGTCGCGGATCGCCTCCATCACCGACAGGCCGACCTGCCCGTCAAGGGCGCGGACCGACCCGTCACGCGTGGTCACGCTCAGCATCGGCATCATAGCAACTCCTTCAGCGGGACACTCGCATCGGCCAGCCGGTCACGCGGCGGCGACGCCCCCTGCTCCACCAGCTTGCGCCCCTGCACATAGTCGCGGGTCATGTTCACGCAGTCGAGCGCGACCACCCGCCCCCGCTTCAGATAGACGATCGAAAAGGCCCGCGTGCCCATGTCGCCCCGGACCACCGCCTCGTCATGGCCCATCGACAGGCCAACCGTCTGCAACCGCAGGTCATATTGGTTCGACCAGAACCATGGCAGCGCGGCGTGCGGCGGCGCGTCGCCGGTCGCGATCCGCGTCGCGACGGTCATCGCCTGGTCGTTGGCGTTCTGCACGCTTTCGACCCGGATCGGCGCGTCGTCGGCAAAGCGGTTCGCCTGTACCGCGCAATCGCCGATGGCGAAGATGTCGGGCAGCGACGTGCGGCACCCCGCATCGACCGCCACGCCGTTGCCGCCCGCCGCCCCTGCCGCCAGCAGCGGTTCGACGGCGGGAACGATGCCGATGCCGACGATCACCATGTCGCACGGAAAGGCGCCGCCATCGGCCGTCCGCACCGCCAGCCCGGCGCCGTCGCCCCGTTCGATACAATCGACCGTGACCCCGGTGCGCAGGTCGACGCCCGCCGCGCGATGTTCGGCTTCGTAGAAGGTCGACAGCGCCGCGCCCGCGACGCGCGCCAGCACCCGGTCCTGCGCCTCCAGCAGCGTCACCTGCTTGCCGAACTTGGTCAGCACCGCCGCCGCCTCCAGCCCGATATAGCCGCCGCCGATGATGCAGACCCGCGTCACCCCGTCCAGCTCGGCCATGATCGCATCGACATCGGCGCGAGTCCTGACCCCGTGGATGCCGGGCAGGTCATAGCCGCTGCACGTCAACCGCCGCGGGCTGCCGCCGGTCGCCCAGATCAGCTGGCCATAGCCGAACGCCGCCCCGTCCTGCGTCTCGACGCGATGGCCATCCGCATCGACGCGAACGACCCGCCGCCCCGGCAGCAGCTCGATCGACCGTTCGGTCCAGAAGGCGGCGGGGCGGATCAGGATTCGCTCGAACGGCTTGTCCCCCGCCAGATATCCCTTGGACAAGGGCGGCCGTTCATAGGGCGGGTCGACCTCGTCGCCGACGATCGCGATGCTGCCGGCAAAGCCCTTCTGCCGCAGCGCGATCGCCGCCTGTGAGCCGCCATGGCCTGCGCCGACGATCAGCACGTCGAACCGGCTCGGCTCGATGGTCATTCGGCGTCGGCCCGTTCGCGTGCGATCGCCCGGTCGATCATCAGCCGCGACCGTACCCCGCCGGCATCGATGTTCAGCTTCAACAGCTTGCGATCGGGAAACAGGCTCAGATTGCGCTGCTGCTGTTCCAGCATGTCGAGATCCTCGGAAAAGATCTTGCCCTGCCCCTCGCGGATGGTGTCGGTCAACGCCGCGTCCTCCACCGCGAACTGCCGCGCCATGCCCCAGAAATACCAGTGCGACGTCTCGGTTTCCGGCGTGATGAAGTCGACGACGATGCTCGATGCCTTGCGGTCGACCGGCGCGTCATAGCCGCCCTCGCCCAGCGGCGCGACGCCGACCTCGATCATCACGTGGCTCGGCAGGCTGAACCGGCATTTCTGCCATCGGTCGACCAGTCCCTGGTCGGACAGCCCCGCCCCGCGCAGCGCCATCGCCCAGAAGGGCGGCGGGGTCACGCCGTCCATCGTCCGGCTGGTCACGACCTCGTGCGGCGTCGCCTCGGTCCTGACCGGGGCCTCGTCGATCTCCTTCTGCCCGATGCTGTCGGCATGGACATAGGTTTCGTGGGTCAGGTCCATCAGATTGTCGATCATCAGCCGGTAATCGCACGCGATATGGAACACCCCGCCGCCATAGGCCCAGTCGGGGCTTTCCGCCCAGGGAAGCGGGTGCAGCTTGTCCGCCGACGCCTCCGCCGGATCGCCCGGCCAGACCCAGATGAAGCCATAGCGTTCGATCACCGGAAAATTCCGCGCCGACGGAAACTTGCCGACCTGCTGCCCCGGCATGTTGTCGGGCCGCCCTTTGCAGTTCAGCGCCAGCCCGTGATAACCGCACACGATCGTGTCGCCGCGTACGAAGCCCAGCGACAGGGGCGCACCGCGATGCGGACAGAAATCCTCCAGCGCGACCACGCCGCCGCTTTCCGGACGGAAGAATACCATGCGGTGGCCGGTAATCTGGCGCGCGAGCGGCTTGGTCGTCACTTCGGCGGCGGTCGCGGCGACATACCATGCATTGATCGGCCAGGTCGTGCGCGGGGCTTCGGCGGCAACGGTCTGCGGCGTGGGGGCCGCGACGAGGGTGTCGATGGTCATGTCCTGCTCCTGTCCGGTCCGGCTATGGATGCCGGTCACGCGATCGGGCGACGCTATCATCCTGCCACACCATAAGCATCGCGTATCATCGTTATAGGCGGTATAAGCGAAACATATGCCGCCACTCGACCTCAACCTGCTGCGCGTGCTGGACGCGCTGTTTTCGGAAAGCAGCGTCTCGGGCGCGGCGCGGACGCTGGGCCTGACGCAACCGGGGGTCAGCATCGCGCTGCGCCGCCTGCGCGCGCATTTCGGCGACGACCTCTTCGTTCGACAGGGCGGCGCGATGGTCCCGACCGCGCTGGCGGAGGCGTTGCGCGAACCGGTGCTGCGCACGCTGGCGACGATCCAGTCGGAAATCCTGCCCGCCGGCCGGTTCGATCCGCTGCGGTCCGATCGCCGCTTCACCATCAGCCTGTCGGACCTTGGCGACCTGGTGTTCCTGCCCGATTTGATGGCGCGGCTGCGCGAACGCGCGCCCGGCGTCACGGTGCAGTCGGTCGCGGCCGATCCCGCCCAGCTGATCGACGGCATGGCGCGGGGCACGATCGACCTCGCCATCGGCCACCTCACCGACGCCAATTCGACCAGCCTGTTCGAACAGACGCTGTTCGTACAGCATTTCGTCTGCCTGGTGCGCGGCGATCATCCGGGCGTCGGCGACACGCTGTCGCTCGACCAGTTCCTTGCCCTCGACCATATCGTCGTGTCGCAGGAGGGGCGCAGCCAGGAACGGTTCGAACGACAGGTGCGCGAACTGGGGCTGGAACGCCGCATCGCGCTGCATTCGCCGCATTTCATGAGCGTGCCATTGCTGGTCGCGAGGTCCGACATGATGACCGTCGTGCCGCAGGCGGTGGGCCGCATCTATGCACGGTTGCTGGGGCTGAAGCTGTTGCCGCTGCCCTTTGCGGTGCCGGGCGTCGAGCTGCGGCAATTCTGGCACCGCCGCTCGCACACCGACCCCGCCGTGTCGTGGCTGCGCCGACTGGTCGCCGAATGCTTCATCGGCCGCGACCCGACGCAGGCACCGGACTCGGTCTTCTGGGCCGACTATCGCGACTGACGCAGGCCTCGTCGATAATGCCGTACCCCCGCGCAGGCGGGGGGCCAGAGCCACGCAAAACAAAGGCTTGCGCTTCCGGCTCTGGATCCCCGCCTGCGCGGGGATACGGCGAAGGGAGGATCGAGAACGACGCAATCTCGACCGGAGCGGCGCCCCGCCGCCCCGGCCTGCCCATCACCGCAAATTCATGCCCAGCCGCACGCCATAAGTGCGCGGCGGGTCGTAGTTCGCCGTGGTCGAACTCCACACCGTCACCAGCGTGTTCGGCACGCGGCTGTCCTCGAC
>CAJYRU010000357.1 GCA_913777295.1 uncultured Sphingomonas sp.
CGAACATGGCCGCCTGTTCCGCCGGGGATAGGAACCGGCTCCGCCGCCCACGGGTTTCCCCTGCCTGAACCAACAGGAGACGCGTAATGGGCGGGCATCAGGTGAACGGACAGGGCACCGGCGACGACGGCTATGACGAGGATGGCTATGACGAAAGCCAGCGTGCCGAAATCCTGGAGGCGACACGCGACGGGCCGAGCGATGGCACGATCCTGACCGACCTCGAACCCGATCTGGGCATGTCCGACGACGAGGACGAGGACGAACTCGACATGGTCGACGACGAACTCGCCGAGGAGGATGACGACACGACCGTCACCGGACAAGGTGATCAGGAAGAGGACGAATTGCAGGCCGATTTCGACGAGGACAATCTTGCCGAGGATGGCGACCTCGACGACGCCGCCGGAACGGCGATCCAGCCGTGAGAATCGCGGGCGGTGCAGCGTTGCTGCTGCTGGCGGGATGCGGCGGCAGCGACCCGGCGGAGAACGCGGCGATGGCCAACGTCGCCGCGCCCGCCGAACCCGTTCCTGCCGCCGGGGCGCCGACCCCGGTGACGCCCGCGACCACCCTTCCGCCGGGCGAGGGCATTCCTGGCGTCAGCGCGCCGCCGCCGTCCCCCTCTCCGGTGCCAGCCGATGCCATGGCCGAACCGGGCGCGGAAAACGCGGTGCAGGTGCTGCGGTCCTATTTCGCGGCGATCGGCGACCGGCGCTATGGCGATGCGTGGCGGCTCTGGGGCAACGGCGGGCAGGCGTCAGGCATGACGCAGGCGGCATTTGCCCAGTCCTTTGCCAAATATACCGAGTATCGCGCGACGATCGGCACGCCGGGCCGAATCGATGCCGGGGCCGGACAGCGCTATATCCAGATACCGGTGCAGGTGACCGGCAAACTCAAGGACGGTACGCCGGTATCGCTTGCCGGCCCGGTCACGCTGCACCGGACCGGGAATATCGATGGCGCGACCGCCGAACAGCGGGCATGGCGCCTCTCGGACAGCGGCCTGAAGCCCCGTCCTGCTTCGGAGCCGACCATCTCGCAATGACCGCCCCCCGCTTTACCCGCTCGATCACCGCCGGTCCTGACGACATCGATGAACTGGGCCATGTGAACAATGCGGTTTGGGTCCGTTGGATTCAGGACGTGGCCGTGGCCCACTGGATGGCCGTCGCGACCCCCGAACAGCAGGCGGCCTATGTCTGGGTCATCACCCGGCACGAGATCGACTATCGCGGCAATGTCGCCGCCGGGGAGACGGTGATCGCCGAAACCTGGGTCGGCGAGGCACCACGCGGCGCGCGATTCGACCGGCTGATGCGCTTCACCGGCGAAGACGGACGGGTAAAGGTCGATGCACGGACGACCTGGGCGGTACTCGACCGGCGGACCGGACGGCTGGTACGCGTGCCGGCCGATGTCGCCGACCGGTTTCTGGGGTAGCGGGGCGACCAAACCGCCCCTTCATAACGCTTCATAACAGCGCAGGCTGGGATCTCCTGGCAGCGAGGCGCGTGCTTCGCCGCAGGACACCCCAGCCTTCGCCGGAGTGACGCCGAAAACGGTGCGGGTCGCGTTCTCTTACCGCAGCAGGAACCGCACCGACACGGTCGCCCGCAGATCCTGCTCGCCCGCCGCGAGCGGGGTCGAATCGGCCATCTTCACCATCCGTGCCGATGCCATCATCGGCATCGCGATCGGCGGCTGGTCGCCGCCATTCTCGACGATCGACACGATCCGGTCGACCCGCATCCCGGCCGCCTTGGCGTACAGCTCGGCGCGGGCGCGGGCGCGGCGGATCGCATCGGTGCGCGCCTCGTCCAGCGCGGCGTCGGCGGCGTCGACCGACAGCGTCGGCCCGTCGATCTGGTTCGCCCCCTGCGCCACCAACGCGTCGAGGATCGATCCGCTCTTCGCCACGTCGCGGAAGCGGACCGATACGCTGTTGCTTGCCTGATAGCCGGTGATGACCGGCGGCTGGTTGTCGGCATAGCGATATTGCGGCTGCAACTGGATTTGCGCGGTCTGGATGTCGCGCTCGGCGACGCCCGCCTTGCGCAGCGCCGCCACGACGCGGGTCATGCGCTGCGCATTGTCGGACAGCGCGGCGGCGGCGGTCGGCGACTGGCTGACGACGCCGGCGCGAATCGTCGCGATGTCGGGGACGCGCGTCGCCTTTCCTTCGGCCACGACGTCGAGAAGCGTCGCGTCCATCAGCACCGGCGTGGTGGCGGGCGCGACCTGCTGCGCGGCGGCGGGCAGCGCGCCGCAGACGGCTGCCAGGATCAGGGCGGAACGGAACATCGGCATTTCCCTTTCGAATACAATCGCGACGTACGGGGTCGTTACGGGTCCGCGTCAAAACGCACGCTGAACGCAAACGATGCGAGGCTTGTCGTTCTTATCGAAAAACGCGATGTCTATGCTTGAGAAAGGTGCTGTATTGAGATAATACAGCGCAGCCGGGGCTGGGGGCCTCAAAAGGGATGGGGTGGATGAATTACGAATCGACGTCGATCGCGGGTGACCGCCAGTTGCTGACCGGACCGGACGATGCGCCGCGGTCACGCCGCCGCGCGGTGATCGTCGGGATCGTCGTCATCCTGCTGGTCGTGGTCGGCGCCTTCTGGGCATTCGGGCGCAAGGGCGGTGACGCGCCGGCTGCGAAAAGCGCGCCCACCGCCCCCGCCGCCGGCTCCCTGCCCAAGGTGACGGTGGTCACTCCCGGCCGCGACACCGTGATGCGTACCGTCACCGGCAGCGGATCGCTGGCCGCGCGGCGCGAAATGCCGGTCGGCGTCGTCGGCGAAGGCGGTCTGGTCACCCGTGTGCTGGTTGAACCGGGCAGCTGGGTAAGCGCCGGACAGGTCCTCGCCACCGTCGACCGTTCGGTACAGGCACAGACCGCCGAATCGCTCGCGGCGCAGGTTCGGGTCGCGCGTGCCGATGCACAGATCGCGCAGACCGAACTCGACCGGTCGAAGCAGCTGGTCGAACGCGGGTTCGTGTCGAAGGCCGACATCGACCGCAAGACCGCGACCCGCGACGCCGCCAATGCCCGTGTCGGCGTCGCGCAAGCGCAGCTGGCCGAAACGCAGGCGCGCAACCGCCGGCTCGACATCCGTGCGCCCGCCGCCGGCCTGGTCCTTACCCGCGCGGTCGAACCCGGCCAGGTGATCGGCGGGGGCACCGGCGTGCTGTTCCGCATCGCGATGGGAGGGCAGATGGAAATGCGCGCGCAGCTGTCGGAGGCCGATCTCGCGGCGGTCCGCGCCGGCGTTCCCGCAGAGGTCGTGCCGGTCGGCGACACCCGCGTGTTCAAGGGGCAGGTGTGGCAGGTATCGCCGGTCATCGATCCGCAGACGCGCCAGGGCATTGCCCGCATCGCGCTCCGCTACGATCCCGCGCTGCGCCCCGGCGGCTTTGCCAGCGCCCGGATCGGCGCGGGCGCATCGACCGCGCCGCTGCTGCCCGAATCGGCAGTGCTGAGCGACGACAAGGGCAGCTATGTCTATGTCCTCGACGCGCAGGACAAGGTCGAGCGCCGCAACGTCCGCGTGGCCGAGGTATCGGACGAAGGCGCGCTGATCGCATCGGGCCTGATGGGCAACGAACGCGTGGTCGCCAGTGCCGGCGCGTTCCTCAATCCGGGGCAGCAGGTGGTGCCGGTCCGCGCCGCCGCGGCGCCTGCACGCAAGGAATAGCGCCATGGGCTTTCGCAACATATCGGCCTGGTCGATCCGCAACCCGGTGCCGCCGCTGGTGCTGTTCCTCGCGCTGACGATCGCCGGGATCGTCAGCTTCATGCGCATGGACGTGAACCAGGATCCCGACATCGAATTCCCGGTCGCGATCGTCGTCATCAGCCAGCCCGGCGCCGCCCCCACCGAACTGGAGACGCAGGTCACCCAGCGGGTCGAGGCGGCGGTGCGCGCGCTGCAGGGCATCGACCAGATCGAATCGACCGTCACCGAAGGATCGTCGCAGACCGTCATCCAGCTCGACATCGGCACGCCGATCGATCGCGCGGTCAACGACGTGCGCGAGGCGGTGAACCAGATTCGCGGACAGCTGCCCGACGGCATCCTCGAACCGCAGGTGTTCCGCGCCAACACGACCGACAAGGACCTGGCGTCATGGACCGCGATCGCCGACGACATGACCGCCGAACAGCTCAGCTGGTATGTCGACAATACCGTCGCCAAGGAACTGCTGGCCGTAGAGGGCATGGCAACCGTGGAGCGGGTCGGCGGCGTCGACCGCGAAATCCGCGTCACGCTCGACCCCGCCCGATTGCAGGCGCAGGGGCTGACCGCGTCCCAGGTCAACCAGGCGCTGCGCCAGGTCAATCTGAACGCCGCGGGCGGCCAGGCGGAAATCGCCGGGTCGCTGCAATCGGTCCGGGTGCTGGGCAATGCCGCCACCGCCTATGCCCTGTCGCAGACGCAGATTCCGGTCGGCGGCGGCCGCTCGGTCCGCCTCGCCGACATCGCCGACGTCCGCGATGCCTATGCCGAACCCAAGAGCTTCGCCGAATATAATGGCCGTCCCGTGCTGGCCTTCGACATCAAGCGTGCAAAGGGCGCGTCGGACGTCACCGTGTTCCACGAAGCGGAAAAGAAGCTCGCCGACCTGCAGAAGCGCAACCCGCAGGTCCGCTTCGCGCTGCTGTCCAACTCGGTCAAGTTCACCGAGATCCAGTATCATTCGGCGATGACCGCGATGTACGAAGGCGCGCTGCTCGCCATCGTCGTCGTCTTCATTTTCCTGCGCGACTGGCGGGCGACCGTCATCTCGGCGCTGGCCATCCCGCTGTCGGCGATCCCTGCCTTCTGGTTCATGGACATGCTGGGCTTCACGCTCAATCAGATGACGCTGCTGGCGCTCAGCCTGGTCGCGGGCGTGCTGGTCGACGATGCGATCGTGGAGATCGAGAATATCGTCCGCCACATGCGCATGGGCAAATCCGCCTATCAGGCATCGATCGACGCCGCCGACGAAATCGGCATCGCGGTGCTGGCGACCACCATGGCGATCGTCGCGGTGTTCCTGCCGGTCGGGTTGATGCCGGGCATTTCGGGGCAGTTCTTCAAGAATTTCGGCCTGACCGTCGTCGCGTCGGTGCTGATGAGCCTTGCCGTCGCGCGCCTCATCACGCCGATGATCGCCGCTTATTTCCTGAAGGCGCACGGCTCCGCCAGCCATGGCGAAGGCTGGCTGATGGACCGGTATATGGGCGTGCTGCGCTGGACGCTGCGGCACCGCTGGTCGACGATCGTCGCGGGGGTCATCGCTTTGGCGCTGACCGTCGTGATGTTCATGGTCCTGCCCCAGACGTTCCAGCCGCCGCAGGACCGCGACCGGGTGACCGCCAGCGTCGAAATGGTCCCGGGCACCACGCTGGAACAGACGGCCGCCGTCGTGAAGCGCGTCGAAAAGCTGTTGCAGGGCCAGCCGCTGGTGAAGTCGGTCTATTCGTCGAGCTATGCCGGCAACGGCCGCGTCACCGCCGAGCTGATCGACAAGCCCGACTTCAGCGAACGCGTGCGCCATTTCCTCGGCCTGATGGACGATCAGTCGTTCGATGCGATGCGGCAGGTCAAGAGCACCGAGTTCGAACGCGGCCTAGCCCCTGAACTCGCCGCGATCCCCGACGCGCGGGTGTCGTTCCGGTCGCAGTTCGGCTGGGGCGGGTCCAGCCGCGACCTGTCGATCACGCTGGGCGGGGACGATCCGGTCAAGCTGAACGAGACCGCGAACAAGCTGGTCAAGGAGATGGAAAAGCTGCCGATGGTGGTCGCGCCGCGCGTGTCGGGCGACCTGAAGCGGCCGGAAATCATCATCCGCCCGCGCAGCGACCTCGCCGCCAGCCTGGGGGTGACCACCGCCGCGCTGTCGGGCGCGATCCGCATCGCGACGCTGGGCGACATCGACCAGAACAGCGCGCGCTTCTCGCTTAGCGACCGGCAGATCCCGATCCGCGTCGCCCTGTCGCGCGACGCCCGCTCGCGGCTGGCGACGATCCAGAACCTGCCCGTGCCGACTGCCAATGGCGGATCGGTGCCGCTGTCGGTGGTCGCCGACATCGGCTTCGGCGCGGGTCCGACCAAGATCGACCGCATCAACCAGCAGCGTCGCCTGGTCGTCGGTGCCGATCTGGCGCCGGGCGTCGTGACCGGCGTCGCGCAAAAGGCGATCCATGCCCTCCCGACGATGCAGAACCTGCCGCTCGGCGTCACCGAACTGACCGTGGGTCAGGCGAAGTGGCAGGGCGAGATGATCCAGAACTTCATCGTCGCGGTGATTTCGGGCATCTTCCTCGTCTTCGCGGTGCTGGTGCTGCTCTACAAGCGGGTGA
>CAJYRU010000358.1 GCA_913777295.1 uncultured Sphingomonas sp.
CGCTCTTGGTCTTGAGCTTGGGCATTTTGGTCTCCTCAAATATCACGACGTGCGGATTGCCGCGGCAGCCCCAGATGGCCGGGCGAATCCCTGAAAGGTCGTGGAAAGAGCGCGCCCCTAACCCGCCCGTCACGAAAACGCAACCGCCGGAACTCGTTTCGCCCCCGAACGCTTGTGGAGGCAATGGCCGAAGTTTCCCCGACTGCCGGCGCTCCCGACGCCCCCCGCCCTCGCGACTGGCGCCGAATCGTGGCGCGTATCGTCAGCGGGATTTTCGTCACGATCGCGCTGGCGTGGCTGGTCCTGTTCGTCACCAAAGGCCGGTTCCTGAAAGGAACGTTCGAGCGCATCGCATCGTCGCAGAGCGGCCGGACGGTGCGGGTGGCGGGCGATTTCCAGTTCTACTTCAATCCGATCGACCTGAAATTCCTGGCCGAGGGGCTGTCGGTCTCGAACCCCGGCTGGGCCGGCGGGGGCAATCTGTTCGAGGCGAGTAAACTCGACAGCTCGACCGCGACGCTGACCTTCCTGTTCGGACGGCGGCGGGTGAACTGGCTCGAGCTGGACGGGGCGCGGGCCGACCTGCACTGGGATGCGGCCCGCAAGCGCAACACCTGGACCTTCGGCGATCCCGACAAACCGGGCAAGAAGCTCGAACTGCCGGTCGTGCGCAGCGGTATCTTCCGCGACACCCGCATCCGCTATCGCGACCCGCAATTCCTGCTCGACGGGACGTTCGACCTCGACACGACGATCAGCGAAGGCACGCAGTTCGCCAGCGCGATCAAGGCCACCGGGCGCGGAACGGTACGCGGCCGCCCGTTCCGCCTGACCGGACAGCTGCAATCGCCCAACGCGACGATTCGCGGCGGCGAGAACCAGCTGACTGCGCGGATCGAGGTCGCGCGATCGATCGCGATCCTCGCCGGCACGCTGCCCGGCCCGACCCAGCTCGACGGATCGAATCTCGCCGTGCGGCTGCGCGGGGCGAATCTGGCGGACGTGTTCGCCACGCTCGGCATCCTGACCCCCAATACCCGCGCCTATCGCCTGACCGGACGCATGACCAAGGACGGCGCCGACTGGAAATTCACGCGGCTGAAGGGCGTGTTCGGCGACAGCGACCTTGCCGGCAGCCTGACCGTGACCCAGCGCGAACCGCGCCTGCTGCTCACCGCCGATCTGACGTCGCGCACGCTCGATATCGTCGATATGTCGGCGTTCGTCGGCTACGATCTCGAACGGGTCGAGGCGCAGGGTGCGGCCGGCGTCATCACGCGCGAAGGCGGCGCCCCCCGTCTGCTGCCCGACGCCAAGCTGAACGTCGAGGCGCTGCGCAATTTCGACGCACAGGTCCGCTACAAGGTCGGCAGGGTCCGCGCGCGCAGCCTGCCGGTGTCGAACGTCGACCTGACGCTCGACCTCAACGACCGGCTGCTGAAACTGTCGCCGCTGACCTTTGCCATGGCGCGCGGCAATGTCGCGTCGGACATCGTCATCGACGCCCGCCGCCGCCCCGCCGTCACTGATTACGACATCCGCCTGTCACCGACGCCGATGGGGCGGCTGCTGGCGGGATGGGGCGTGGAGGAAGCGGGGACGAGCGGCACCGTCAAGGCGCGGATCAAGCTGACTGGCGCGGGCGATACGATCCATGATTCGCTTGCCAACTCGAACGGACGGATCGCGATCATCCTGCCGGCGGGCAGCTTCTGGACCCGCAATATCCAGCTGTCCGAACTCGACCTCGGCACCTTTGCGCAAAAGATGTTCGAGGGGAAACTGAAGGAACCGGTGCGGATCAATTGCGGGCTGATCGGCTTCACGGTCCGCGGCGGGGTGGCGGCGGCGGACCCGATCCTGATCGATACGCAGAAGAATGTGATGATCGGGCGTGGCGGCTTCAGCTTCCGCAACGAATCGATCGATCTGGCGGTACGCGCCGATTCAAAGAAATTCTCGCTGTTCGCCGGCCAGTCGCCGGTCGGCATCGGCGGCTATTTCGCGGCGCCACGCTATTCGGTCATCAGCCCGGAACTGTTGGGGAGAGCCGGGGCGGGGCTGGGACTGGCGGTCGTCGCAAGCCCGCTGGCGGGGGTGCTGGCCTTCGTCGATCCGGGCGATGCCAAGGGCGCGGCGTGCGGCCCGGTCCTCGCCGGTGCCACCGCGCAGGCGCAGCGCACCACCAAGGGCGAGGCGCGCGACGATGTCGGGCGCGGTACGACGGCAAAGGCGGAAGATGGCCGTTCGAACCGGGGCGAGCGCAAGGAACAGCGCAAGAAGTTTCTCGGCATTTTCTGATCTACGCGAAGGCGCTTCCGACCCCATCCGTCATCCGGGCGAAGGCTGGGAACTCCCCGTGACAGGGCGCGGCGGGAGTCGCGTGAGGCGCCAGCCTGCGCCGGGGCGACGTCCGGGGTTATGGTAGGTCAGACCACCTCGGCGTCGAACCTCACAAAATCCCCGGAAACGCTCCGCCATCGATCAACAGACTCTGCCCGGTGATGAACCCGGCCTTGTCCGAGCACAGGAATGCGCACGCCGCGCCGAACTCGGCCGGATCGCCGATCCGCTTCGCCGGGATCGATTCCGCGCGCTTCGCCTTTTCCTCGGCCGGGGTCGTGCCGTTCTTCTTCGCCGCCACCTCCGTCATCGACGCGATCCGCGCGGTGTCGAACGATCCGGGCAGCAGGCCGTTGATCGTCACGTTCGATCCCGCCACCTGTCGCGCGATCCCGGCGACGAAGCCGGTCAGCCCGGCGCGCGCCCCGCTCGACAGGTCGAGGCCGGGCAGCGGCATCTTGACCGATCCCGAGGTGATGTTGACCACCCGGCCGAACCCACGCTCGACCATCCCCGGCAACACCGCCTGGATCAGCAGGGCGGGGGTCACGAAATTCGCCTCAATCCCGGCGCGGATGCCGTCGGCCTCCAGCTCGGTATAGGGTTTGAGCGGCGGCCCGCCATTGTTGTTGACGAGGATGTCGGGGTCCGGACAGGCGGCAAGCAGTGCCACGCGGCCTTCCTCGGTCGACAGGTCGCCGACGACCTCGATCACCGTCACTCCCGTTTCGGCACGGATCGCCGCCGCCGCCTCGCCGAGCTTCGCCGCATCGCGCCCGTTGACGACGACTTCGACTCCCGCCCGTGCCAGTTCCAGCGCACAGGCGCGGCCGAGGCCGGCGCTCGATGCGCACACGATCGCCTTGCGGCCGGCAATTCCCAGATCCATCACGTTGGTCCTTATTTCTTGAGCCGCCATCCGGTGCGGAAGATCACCGTGATGACGCCCACGCAGATACACAGGAAACCGAAGGTCGCCCCCAGGCTGGCTGCGACCGGCACGTCGCCCGTACCGAAGAAGGTCCAGCGAAACCCGCTGATGAGATAGACGATCGGGTTGAACAGGCTGATCGTCCGCCACAGGCCGGGCAGCATGTCGATCGAATAAAATGCCCCGCCCAGGAAGGTCAGCGGGGTCACGACCAGCAGCGGGATGACCTGCAACTGCTCGAACCCCTTGGCCCATAGTCCCAGGATGAAGCCGAACAGGCAGAAGGTGACCGCCACCAGGACCAGATAGGCCAGCGCCCAGATCGGATGCGCGACCTGCACGTCGACGAACAGGTGCGCGGTCGCAAAGATGACCAGCGCGACGATGCACGACTTGCTCGCCGCCGCCCCGACATAGCCGACCAGCGTCTCCACCGTGGAGACGGGCGCGGACAGGAGTTCATAGATCGTGCCCGACCATTTGGGCATGAAGATGCCGAAACTGGCGTTGAAGATGCTTTCGGTCAGCATCGTCAGCATCATGAGTCCCGGCACGATGAACGCGCCGTACGGCACGCCCGATACCTCGTTCATCCGGCTGCCGATCGCGGAGCCGAACACGACGAAATAGAGCGAAGTGGTGATGACCGGCGTCATCAGCGACGTCCAGATCGTCCGCCCGAACCGCGCCAGTTCGAAACGATAGATCGCCAGCACGCCATGCCAGTTGAAGGTCATGCCCGTGCCTCCTCTTCATGCACCAGTCCGACGAAAATATCCTCGAGGCTCGATTGTTTCGTCGCAATGTCCTTCCACGCGATGCCCGCTTCGTCGGCGGCGCGCAGCAGCGCACGCACGCCGTTATCCTCGGCCTTGGCATCGAAGGCGAAGGTCAGCGCATGGCCCTCGTCGGTCAGTTCCAGCGGCCAGTGCGCCAGCGCCGGCGGCACCTCGGCCAGCGGTTCGGGCAGGGTCAGCGTCAGCGTCTTATTGCCCAGCTTGCGCATCAACGCTTGCTTTTCCTCGACCAGGATCAACCGGCCCTTGGCGATCACGCCCACCCGGTCGGCCATCTCCTCGGCCTCCTCGATATAATGGGTGGTCAGGATGATGGTGACGCCGCGTTGCCGCAGCTCATGGACCAGCCGCCACATGTCGCGGCGCAGCTCGACATCGACCCCGGCGGTCGGTTCGTCGAGGAACAGGATGTCGGGTTCGTGGGACAACGCCTTGGCGATCATCACCCGGCGCTTCATGCCGCCCGACAGCTCGGTCATCTTGGCATCGCGCTTGTCCCACAGAGTCAGGTCGCGCAGCAGCTTTTCGATGAAGGCCGGGTCGCCATGCCGCCCGAACAGCCGGCGCGAGAAGGTGACGGTCGCCATCACCGTTTCGAACGCATCGGTCAGCAGCTCCTGCGGCACCAGCCCGATCCGCGTCCGCGTCTCGCGATAGTCGCTGACCGTGTCGAACCCGGCGGCGGTGATCGTGCCCGCGCTGGCGGTCACGATGCCGCAGATGATGCTGATGAGCGTCGTTTTGCCCGCGCCGTTCGGCCCCAGCAGCGCGAAGATCTCGCCCTTCGCGATGTCGAGGTCGGTCGGCTGCAGCGCGACGGTACCCGACTTGTAGGTCTTGGCGACGCCCCGGATCGAAAGAATGGTTTCCATGGAGCGGCTTGTTTCACGCTTCGATGACCGGGGGAAGTCGCTATCCCAACACGTCGGTCAACAAACGCCGCCAGTTGCCGCCCATGATCGCATCCACTTCCCGGCCACGGAAGCCGGCGGCGGACAGCGCGTCGGCGAGGCGCTGCATCCGGTGGATGTGGTTGAGCGCGGGGATGACGACATGTTCCGGTGTCCAGTCGAACCCGGCAATCCCCTGCGACCGCATCGCCCGCCACCATTCAAGATATTCGGCGACGCCACGGGCATTGTCGTTGTTCAGCTTCAGCAGGTTTTCCTGGCCGCCCATCGGGAAGTCGTTGGCGACGCCGACGGCATCGATCCCGCCGATGCGCACGACATGCCGGACCTGCGCAACATAATCGGCGACGGTCGGTACCTTCCGCCGCGTCAGCCAGAAGCTCATCATGAAGATGCCCATCACCCCGCCGCGCTCGGCGATGGCGCGGATCACGGTATCGGGCGCGCAGCGCGGATGGTCGACGATCGCGCGGACGGCACCATGGCTGAGTGCGATCGGCGTGGTCGATCGCGTCGCCGCCTCCAGCATGGTCGCGTCCGACCCGTGGCTGACATCGGGCAGGATGCGGAGTCGGTTCATTTCGGCAAGGCCGGCAATGCCGAGCGGGGTCAGGCCGCTCTGCTTCGGTTGCAGCGCACCGCCGGCAAACCGGTTGTCATTGTGGTGGGTAAATTGCAGGACACGCAGGCCCTTGGCATGAAAGCGTGCGATCCGGCCCAGATCGTCCTCGATCATCTCGGTCGACTGGAATTGCAGGAAGGTCGCACAGCCCGGCCGTGTCCCGATGTCGCTACCCTTCAGCGCGACATAGGCGTGGGGCGATTGCCGCAACCGGGCCACCGCCTTGTCGATCGCGGCGTCATTGGCGCGAAACCCGCGCAGGTATCGCGGAATGCCCGCCGCATCGCGGACCTCCTCCACCTCCGAAATATCCGCGATCATCGCGTTCAGCCCGGCACGACCGATGTCGGCCAGGTCTTTCGGCAGGAAACTCAGCGAATCGATGAAGATGCGGTGGGAACGCCCGATACGGGGGGCGGCACCCGCCACGCCCGGCGCGATGCCGCCCGCGACCAGCCCGCCGACCACCGAGCGCCGTGTGATTACCGCCATCGCCCTGCCCCCTGTCCTACGCTTATCCCGGCCGTCCCGCCTTGCGCGCGTCTGCCACCGCCGTCTGCAACGCGGGCAGCGTCTGCGCACCGCTCAGTACTTGGTCGCCGACCACCCACGACGGCGTGCCGGTAAACCCGAGCGTGCCGGCGGTCTTCAGGTTGCGCTCGATCTCCGCCACCACCTGCGGCGATCGGATCGCGGCCTCGGCGGCGGCGATGTCCAGCCCGGCGGTCGTTGCCGCCTGCCGGATCGTGTCGGCATCCACCCGGCCGCTGGCATAGAGCGCGTCATGGAACGGCTTGAACCTGTTCTGGAGCGCGGCGGCCAGTGCCCATTCGGCGGCGGTGCGGCTGTCGGGCGACAGGATCGGCAGCTCGCGATAGACGATGCGGACGTTCGGGTCGCTGGCGATCAGGCCGCTGATCGCCGGCAGGCTGGCGCGGCAGAAGCCGCAGGCATAGTCGAGATAGGCGACGACGCTGACATCGCCCTTGGGATTGCCGGCGATCGCGCCGGGAAACGGCTCGACGATCGCGCTGCGATTGGCCGCCACCGCCTTGCCCGATTCCTTCGCCTGCAACCGGCGCATCGCCTCGGGCAGGATTTCGGGATTGGCGAGAATATAGTCGCGCACCACCGTTTCGGTCGCGGCCCGATCGCCCGTGCCGCGCCCCACGACGATGGCGCCACCCGCACCTGCTGCTGCGGCGGCGACCAGCATCAGCGCATTTCCGATTTTACCCATCATTCTCCCCGACGCCGGCGCTGGCGACGCTCTTCCTCGAACGCCGTCTGCGACGTCATTTGAATATCCTGCGCCCGAATCCAGTCGCGCGACCCCTGTGGCAGCAACGCCATCGCCCGCCGCGCGCTGGCCAGCGCCATGCCGGTATCGCCGGACAGCGACGCATATTCGGCCATCGACAGGGCGACCCGGGCCGGATCGCCACGCCGTTCGTACAGGATGCTCAGCTGATACCAGGCGAACGGGTTCTGGTTGTCACGCGTGATCGCCTGCTTCAGCACCCGTTCGGCCTCGTCCAGCAATGCCGGGTCCTCGGCGGCGATCAGCGCATGGCCGAAGGTCGCGGCGATCAGCGGCGAGGAGCGCGTCCGCTCGGTCGCCTCGCGCAGCGCGGCCAGCGCATCCTTGGGCTTGCCCGATTCGAGCAGGATCTGCCCTTCGAGTTCGAGGAAGTAGGGATCGTCGGGCGCGGTTTTCACCAGTGCCAGCGTCTCCGCCGCCGCCTGCTCCGGATAGCCCGATTTGTGATAGGCATAGGCACGGGCATAATGGGCATAGACGCTCTGGTCGCTGGCCGGATAGCGGCGCAGCGTGTCCTTGGGATCGCTGACATAGCCGCGCAGCTTGGCCTGCACCCGCTTGAACCGGGTTTCCAGCGCCTGGTCGGTCGGGGCCTTGAATGCCGGCGATGCCTGCACATCCTGCGTCAGGTTCGCGATCCGCTCACCGGTCAGCGGGTGGGTGCGCTGATAGCCATTGTCCTGCGGGATCGCGAGGCGATATTCCATGTTCTGGAGCTTCTTGAAGAAGTCCAGCATCCCCTGTCCCGAGATGTTGGCGCTGCGCAGGAACCGGGCGCCCGCCGCGTCGGCCGAGCTTTCCTGCGTCCGGCTGAACGCAAGATAGCTGCCCATCGCCGCCTGCTGCCCCGCCGCCAGGATGCCCGCGCCCGCCTCGCCCGCGCCCGCCGCCATCGCCGCGACGCCCAGCAACAGGCTGAGCACGGTGATGCCGGTTGCCGGCGCCATGCCGCGTCCGGCCAGCGGCACGTGCCCACCGACGATATGGCCGATTTCATGGGCGATGACGCCCTGCACCTCGTTCGCGTCGTCGGCGGCGTCGATCAGCCCGCTATGGACATAGACCGTCTGCCCGCCCGCGACGAAGGCGTTGATCGACTTGTCCTGCAGCAGCACGACGTTGAAGTTGCGCGGGTCCAGGCCAGCCGCGACCGCGATCGGGCGCGACATGTCGGTCAGCAGCGCCTCCGTCTCCGCATCGCGCAGCATCGATTGTGCGGCGGCGGGCTGGGTGAACAGGAGGATGGCGGCGACGATGCCGCCCAGCGCGCGCTTCATGGGGTTCCTTATCGGCCATCGGGCGGACATGGGTCAACGCCGCGATGCCGCCGTCCGGCTGAACCGCGCGTTAAGCGGAAGCGCGATAGCCCTGCGATGCGCCGAACAGCTTGATGCCCATCGGCGGCTGCGACAGGTCGCCATGCCGCGCGCGCACCGCGAAATCGACCAGTTCGCCGACCGACTCATATCCGCACGGCTTCGATACGACGCCCAGCGTTCCGGCAATACCGTCATCCAGCATCGCCGGATTGGCGGTCAGGAAGATCACCGTGGTGCCATAGGTCTGCCCGAGCATCTGCCCGATCGTCGGGCCGGTCGGCCCGTCGCGCAGGTTGCAGTCGACCAGCGCAACGTCGGGCCGGGCCGATGCCAATTCCAGCGCGCGCGACATGTCGGCGGCGATCCCGACCGGACGATAGCCATGCTCCTCCAACGATGCCTCCAGGTCGATCGCGACCAGCATCTCGTCTTCGACGATCAGGACGGTTGGGGTTTGCATGAATGTTCCGCACATAATGTATCGCGATCGGAACGCCGTTTCGTCCGGTCGGTTCCGACAGCGCACGCCATCCTTTTGCAGCAGGCGGCTGCGAACGCCGCTTGTGCGGGGCCGCCGACGCCGCTAATGGCCGCGGCGGGCCACGCTGTCCCAACGCAGCGCGCGCTCTCTGTGAGGAGAGAATACATGACTGATCTTCCGCCCAAGCCGGCTACGACTCCCGCTCGCCCGTATTTCTCGTCCGGGCCTTGCGCCAAGCCGCCGGGCTGGTCCGCCGACCGCCTTAACCCCGTCAGCCTCGGTCGGTCGCACCGTTCGAAGATCGGCAAGCAGCGTCTGCAATATTGCATCGACCTGATGCGCGAACTGCTGAAGCTGCCCGACACCCACCGCATCGGCATCGTCCCCGGTTCGGACACCGGCGCGTTCGAAATGGCGATGTGGACGATGCTCGGCGCCCGCCCGGTCACCGCGCTGGCGTGGGAGAGCTTCGGTGAAGGCTGGGTGACCGACGCGGTCAAGCAGCTCAAGATCGATCCGACCGTCGTGCGCGCCGATTACGGCCGGCTGCCCGATCTCACTGCGATCGACTGGACCCACGACGTCCTGTTTACCTGGAACGGCACCACGTCGGGTGTTCGCGTGCCCAACGCCGAATTCATCCCGGCCGACCGCGAGGGGCTGTCGTTCGCCGACGCGACCTCGGGCGTGTTCGCCTATGACATCGACTGGTCGAAGATCGACGTCGCGACCTTCAGCTGGCAGAAGGTGCTGGGCGGCGAGGGCGCGCATGGCGTGCTGATCCTCGGTCCCCGCGCGGTTGAACGCCTCGAAAGCTACACCCCCGCCTGGCCGCTGCCGAAGGTCTTCCGACTGGTGTCGAAGGGCAAGCTGACCGAAGGCATCTTCAAGGGCGAGACGATCAACACCCCGTCGATGCTGGCGGTCGAGGATGCGATCTTCAGCCTCGAATGGGGCAAGTCACTCGGCGAAAACGGCCTGATCGCGCGCAGCGACGCCAATGCCGCCGCGCTCGACCGGATCGTCGAAGAGCGCGACTGGCTCGGCCACCTCGCTGCCGATCCGGCAACCCGGTCGAAGACCAGCGTCTGCCTGACCGTCGAGGGTGCCGACGAGGCGCTCATCAAGAAGATGGCCTCGCTGCTCGAAGCCGAAGGTGCTGCCTATGACGTCGCGGGATACCGCGATGCACCGGCGGGCCTGCGCATCTGGTGCGGCGCGACCGTCGATACGGCGGATATCGAGGCGCTCGGCCCCTGGCTCGACTGGGCCTACGCCACCGCGAAGGCGGCTTAAGCCCTCTCCCCTTCAGGCGAGAGGGTTGGGAGAGGGGCTGTCACGCCGCCCTCTCCACTCGCTCCCCGACTTCCCCTCTCCCCGGCCCTCTCCCCTCTAGGG
>CAJYRU010000359.1 GCA_913777295.1 uncultured Sphingomonas sp.
GCCGCTATGCACAATTCCTGCGGACCATGGCCGAGCGCGACGGCACGCAGCGGATCGAGGGGCGCATCGCGCGGGTCGAACTGGACGCCGAAACCGGCGACATCGCCGCGCTGCTGCTCGACGGCGATCGGCGGGTGGAGGGCGACCTGTTCCTCGACTGCACCGGTTTCCGCGCGCTGTTGATCGAAGGGGCGCTGCACGCCGGCTATGACGACTGGACCCATTGGCTTCCCTGCGACGCGGCGATCGCGGTGCAGACGGAGAGCGTCGGCCCGCCTTTGCCCTATACCCGCGCGATGGCGCATGATGCGGGGTGGCAATGGCGCATCCCGCTGCAGCACCGGGTCGGCAACGGCATCGTCTATTGCAGCCGCTATCTGGAGCGCGACGCCGCGCTCGACCGGCTGCTCGGCAATGTCGAGGGGGCGGTGCGGACCGAGCCGAATTTCCTGCGCTTCACGACCGGCGCGCGGCGCCGGCAATGGCATCGCAACTGCGTGGCCATCGGCCTGTCGGGTGGTTTCATGGAGCCGCTGGAATCGACCAGCATCCACCTGATCCAGCGCGCCGTGCTGCGCCTGCTCCGCCTGTTCCCGCAAGGGGGTGTGAAGCCGGCCGACGTGGCGGAGTTCAACGACCAGCAATTGCAGGACATGGAGCAGATTCGCGACTTCCTGATCCTGCACTACAAGGTCACCGACCGCCGCGATTCCCCGTTCTGGCGGCAATGCGCGGCGATGGACGTGCCCGACAGCCTGCAACAGAAAATCGACTTGTTCCGCCAGAGCGGACGGGTATTCCGCCGGAACGAGGAATTGTTCGGCGAGAATAGCTGGGTGCAGGTGATGATGGGGCAGGGGATCGTACCGGAGGGGCATCATCCGATCGCCGGCAAGCTGAGCGACGGCGAACTCGACCGGCTGTTGTCGATGATCCGGCGGCAGGTGGCCGACACCATCGCGACGATGCCGCCGCATGGCGATTATGTCGCGCGCTACTGCCCGGCGGAACGTCCCTGATGCCACGCCGTCGTCAGGCGGTGACGATCAAGCATGTCGCGGCCGATGCCGGCGTGTCGTTGCAGACGGTCAGCCGGGTCATCAACAACGAACCCAATGTCCGCCCCGAAATGGCGGAGCGGGTGCGTGGCTCGATCAGCCGGTTGGGATATGTCCCGCTGATCGCGGCGCAGCGCATGGGCGGATCGAAATCGCGCCTGATCCTGGCGCTCAACGACCGCGATCGCACCATCGCCGGCTGGCAGAATCGCGAGGGCACCGACTGGGTCGACCAGATGTTGCTGGGCGGGATGCTGACCTGCGGACGGCATGGCTATCGGCTGATCCTCGAACTGGTCGACACGCATAGCGACCATATCGAACGCGAATTGCTGGGCGCGATCGGGGCACTGCGGCCCGACGGCGTCATCCTGACCCCGCCGCATTCGCAGGACCCGGTGATCCTCGACCTGTTGGAACGACAGGGGATCAGCATCGCGCGGATCGGATCGCTGACGCCAGGGCCGGGATTTTCGCTGACGATGGGCGACGAGGATGCCGCACGCCGGGCGACCGAGCATCTGATCGCGCTGGGCCATCGCCGGATCGGCTTCATCGCCGGGGCCAGCGACTATGAATTGAGCGGATGGCGCGTGACCGGCTGGCAGGCGGCGATGGCGGGGGCGGGGCTTGCCGCCGACCTGCTGGCGCCGGGCAGTTTCGACTATTCCTCGGGCTGGGACGCGGCTGGCAACCTGCTCGCGGCGGGCGATCCGCCGACCGCCATCATCGCCAGCAGCGACCAGATGGCGATCGCCACCCTCGATCGTGCGCGGGGCGCCGGGCTGGCGGTGCCCGACGACCTGTCGATCATCAGTTTCGACGACACGCCGATCGTGCGCTTCGCAACGCCGCCGATGACCGCGGTGACCCAGCCGATCGCGGCGGTCGCCACGCTGGCGGTCGAACGGATCATCGCCGAACAGGCACAGGGCGATCCGGCGGCCGCCGCGCAGTCGGTTGACGCGGAACTGACGATCCGGGCATCGACCGCGCCGCCGCCGCCCCATCGGCAGGGCTGATACCGTCCAGGCGACGCCGCCAAATGCCACCCGCTCGCGGAAACCGGTCGACGTGGTTTGCCCCGTTGCTATGACGCGGGCATGGGACGACGTTCGGATCATACGCGGCCGGAAATCGAACAGATGCTGGTGGTCGAGGGACACCGGCACATGGCGGAAGTCGGCTTTGCGCGCTTTTCCGCCCGCGAGGTGGCGAAGCGGATCGGCTATTCGATCGGCACCCTGTACAATGTGTTCGGCAGCTACGACCGGTTTCTGCTGGCGATCAACACGCGCACGTTCCAGCTATGGGCGGCCGATCTGCGTACCGCGCTGGACGTCGCAGGCGAGGATCGCATCCGGTGCCTGGTCGAGAGCTATTTCGCGTTTGCCCGCCGCCACCGCAACCTGTGGCTCGCCATCTACGACCACCACCTGCCGCCCGATCTGTCGCTACCGGAGGATCAGGACCGGTTGCGCGGCGAACTGACCCGTATCGTCATGGAGGAGATTGCGGCAGTCCTGCCGTCAACGGCCGCAGCACAGGTGCCGACCCTGGCGCATTCGCTGGTTGCGACCGTCCATGGCCATTGCGCCTTCGACATCGCCGGTTCGTTCGCGCTGATGGGCGAGACGGAGCCGGTCGAGATGGCACTCGCCCGCGTCCGGGAGTCGCTGGCGGTGGC
>CAJYRU010000360.1 GCA_913777295.1 uncultured Sphingomonas sp.
GTCGATCGACACGTCCTTGATCGCCTGTTTCTGGCCATAGAACACATCGACGCCGCGCGCCGACAGTTTCGGCGGAGCATTGTTGAGTTGGGTGTCGGTCATTACCAGCGGGTCTCGAAGCGATTGCGGAGATAGATGGCGAGCGCGTTCATCGCGAGGAGGAACGCCAGCAGCACGAGGATCGCCGCGCTGGTCTTTTCGATGAAGCCGCGGCTGACCTGGTCGGACCACAGGAAGATCTGCACCGGCAGCACGGTCGCCGGATCGGCAAAGCCCTGCGGCGGCTGGCTGATGAAGGCGCGCATCCCGATCATCAGCAGCGGCGCGGTCTCGCCCAGCGCGCGCGCCATGCCGATGATCGTACCGGTCAGGATGCCGGGCAGGGCAAGCGGCAGGACATGGTGGAACACCACCTGCACCTTCGACGCGCCGATGCCGAGCGCCGCATCGCGGATCGAGGGCGGCACCGCCTTGATCGCGTTGCGCCCGGCGATGACGATGACCGGCATGATCATGAGCGCCAGCGTCAGCCCGCCGACGATCGGCGCCGAACGCGGCAGGTTCAGCGTGCCGAGAAACACCGCGAGGCCGAGCAGGCCGAAGATGATCGACGGCACTGCCGCCAGGTTGTTGATCGATACCTCGATCAGGTCGGTCCAGCGGTTCCGCGGCGCATATTCTTCCAGATACAGCGCCGACAGCGTGCCGACCGGGAAGGCGATCAGCAGCGTGACGAGCATCGTCATCAGCGAGCCTTTCAGCGCGCCCCAGATGCCGACCGCGGTCGGATCGGTCGAATCGGCCGATTTGAAGAAGTCGCTGTTGAACCCGGTCGAGATCGCGCCGGCCCTTTCCAGCCGCGCGACCAGCGCCTCGGCCTGCGCGTCGCCATCGACCTTGGTCGCTTCCTCGATCGCCGGGGCGGCCGGAACGGGGATGCTGACCTTGCGCGACAGGATCGTCGGATCGGCCTTGATCGCGTCGCGCACGGTCAGCCATGCGCTGTCGGAGACGACGCGGTTGTCCTCGCCAAAGGCCGACGCCGCCGCGCCGTTGACCGTATTCTCCAGGCCCGCGCCCGCCAGCGCCAGATCGGCGCCGCGCGTCTTGAGCTGCGCGCGGTCGACCTCGAGACCGGCGGCCGGGAAATCGATCGGCAGCGTGACCATCGTCCGCTGGAACCCGCCGATCCCGCTCATCAACATGGTGACGAGCAGGAAGGCGAGGAACCCGCCTGACAGCACGACGGCGGCAAGGCCGAACAGGCGGAAGCGGCGTTCGGCGGCATAGCGGCGGCGGATGCGCTTCTGCATCGCCCCGGTCTTCCAGTCGGTCGGCACGCGTTCGGGCGCGGCGGCCCGCTCGACGGCGGGCGATCCGGCCACGAGGCTGGGACTATTCATAGGCTTCCCGATACCGTTTCACGACGCGCAGCGCGACGACGTTGAGAAGGAAGGTGATCGCGAACAGCGTGAGGCCGAGCGCAAAGGCGGCGAGCGTCTTCGGGCTGTCAAACTCGGCCTCGCCGGTCAGCAGGTCGACGATCTGCTTGGTGACCGTGGTCGCGCTTTCGAACGGGTTGAGCGTGATCGACGCCGCGCCCGATGCCGCCATGACGACGATCATCGTCTCGCCGATTGCGCGCGATACGGCGAGCAGCACGCCTGCGACCACGCCGGGAAGTGCTGCGGGGAGCAGGACCTTGCCGATCGTCTCGCTGGTGGTGGCACCCATCGCCAGGCTGCCGTCGCGCATCGACTGCGGCACGGCGGCGATCGAATCATCGGCCATCGAGGAGACGAAGGGGATAATCATCACCCCCATCACGAGGCCGGCGGCCAGCGCGCTTTCCGAACTGGCGAACGGCATCCCCAGCAGGACGGCAAGGTCGCGGATCGCGGGACCCACGGTCAGCGCGGCGAAATAACCGTAGACGACGGTCGGCACGCCGGCGAGGATCTCGAGGATCGGCTTCATCCACTTGCGCACGGTGGGCTTGGCATATTGCGTCAAATAGATCGCGCTCATCAGCCCGAAGGGGATGGCGACGATCATCGCGATCACCGCGCCGATGAAGAAGGTGCCCCAGAACAGTGGCACCGCGCCCAGCGTCGCGCCCGGATCGGTCGAACGGATGACCTGCGGGCTCCAGTTGGTGCCGAACAGGAAATCGGTGACCGGCACGATGCGGAAGAAGCGCCAGCTTTCGATCACCAGCGACAGGAAGATGCCGAGCGTGGTCAGGATCGCGATCAGCGATGCGACCAGCAGCGCCAGCATCACCGCGCGCTCGACCTGCGTCCGTGCGCGGTAATCGGGGCGGATGCGGGTAAACGCGAACGCGCCGCCGGCAAAGGCGAGCAGGATGGCCAGCGCGGTGCCGATCCAGTCATAGCGGCTCTGTGCGGCGGCATAGGCCGGGGCCAGCACCTCCGCCTGTTGGTTGAACGCACCATAGGCGTTGCCGAGCGCCAGCGCGCGGGCCTCCGCGAGGATCGCCGAGCGTTCGAAGCCGGGACCGGGCAGGCCGGCGGCGGCGGGCGCCTGCAACACGGCATCGCGGACCAGCGCGGGCGATACCGCGCTCCAGATGCTGAGGAAGAGGAGGGCCGGCGCCGCGATCCAGATCGCCATGTGCCAGCCATGCTGGCTGGGCAGCGAATTGGGCCGGTCCGCAGCGGTCGCGGGCTTGGCGAAACGGGCGGCGCGGGCGCGCGCGACCATCCAGCCGATGCCGCCGAACCCCAGCATCAGCAGGATCAGGGTAAAGCCGTGCATCAGTGCAACCCCGCCGGGTTCATCGGCGTCTGGTCCTTGATTTCGGCCGCCGATTCGGCGCGGACGGCGGCAGGGGCGGCGATCATGCCGCGCCGGGTCAGCGGCCCGCCCGGGTCCCACGACTTCGCATAGGCGGCGAGGAAGTCGATCATGCCGGGCACAGGCTTGATGTGCGCCTTCTTCACATAGATGAACAGCGGCCGGGCACCCGGATAGGTGCCGCCGGCGATGCTGTCATAGCTTGGGGCGATCCCGTCGATCGGCACGCCGTGCAGCCGCGACTTGTTCTCCTCCAGATAGGAATAGCCGAAGATGCCGATGGCGTTGGGGTTGGTCGACAGGTTCTGCACGATCAGATTGTCGTTCTCGCCCTTGTCGACATAGGCCGCGTCCTCGCGAATGCGGGTGCAGATGTCCTCGTAGCGGTCCTTGTCGCTGTCCTTCAGCGCCTTGACCCCCGGCACCGCCGCTTCGCAGGCGGGCACCATGATGAG
>CAJYRU010000361.1 GCA_913777295.1 uncultured Sphingomonas sp.
GGAATAGCCCCGTTCCGATCACGGAACGGGAAATGGTGCGGTCGAGAAGACTCGAACTTCCACGGCCTTTCGGCCACAACGACCTCAACGTTGCGCGTCTACCAGTTCCGCCACGACCGCACGTGAACACCTTGGGGTCGCCCCCTTGGCTGGCAGGAGCGTGCCCCTAGCAGCGCGTTGGCGGTCGTGCAAATGCTTTTATCGTCCGCGTGCCGCCGCACGGGCGATGGCGATCGCTTCGGCGGCGGTCATCACGTCGCCAAGGCCACTGCCCGACAGTGCGGCCCGCTCCGCATCGCGTACCCGCTCCAGTGCGCGGGCAAGGCGCGGCGCGTCCCAGCGGCGCAGCGCCGTCGCCGTCGCGGCCTGTTCCTTGAAGAACACGCGGTGGCGCTCCATCACCCGATCGACGCTTTCCCCTTCGTCGATGTCGGCGCGCATCTCGGCGAGCGACAGCAACCGCCGGGCGAGCGCGCGCAGCATGGGGATGGGGCCGCCGGGCATTTCGGGCAGCGCCGCCGCCGCCGCATCGCCGGCGATCATCGCGCTGACGATCCCGTTCATTTCCGCGTCCGCAATCGACGCGCCGATCGCATCGAACGCCTCGCCATCGGCATCGCGCGGCCGGTCGGGCGAAGCGTCGAGATAGAGGGCCAGCTTCTCGATCTCGCTCGCCAGCACCGCGCGGTCGCCCGCCGTCACCGCCGCCAGCCGCTCGGGCACGTCGCCCAGCAGGCGGAGGCCCTGATCGCGCGCCATCGCCACCGCCAGCTTCGCCGCCTGCGCCGCATCGGGGACGTAGCAGGCGACGGCGACGGCGTTCAGCGACGCCGTCACCAGCTTCACCAGCTTGGACGTGCCCTTGACCGTTGGCGCGATGGCGGCGACCGGATTGCCGGCCCGCTCGGCGGCGAGCAGCAGCGTCACCGCCTCGACCGATTCTTCGCCCATACCCGTCACGCGGATCAGCCGCGCATCGCCGAACAGCGACATCGAGGCGGCTTCGTCGGCGAGCAGGCCCGGGCGGGCCTTCAGCATCGCGCCGTCCATGTCGACGCGTTCGGCCCCCTCGCCCACGCCTTTTGCCAGGCGCGCGGCCAGCGCCAGCGCGCCGGCCGTATCGGGGCCGTAGAACAGATAGAGCCGGATGTCGGGACCGGGCCGGTCGAGCTTGGCCGCGACCTGCTCGGGCCGGAGCTTCACGAGCCGTTCTTGGGCAGGTTTAGCGCGATCCGGGTGACGATCTGATCGGCGACGATGACCGACAGACGTTCGAGCGCGGTGCGTTCGGCGGCGATGGTCGCATATTCGGACCGCACCACGTCGATGCCGGCATCCGACCCTGCCGTCGCGTCGAGCGTCACCGCGCCATTCGACAAATCGATCAACTGATAGCGCGCGCGCAGCGTCCGCCGTTCGCGCGTGATCGAATCGTCGCGCCGCACGCCCAGACCAGTGATGTCGTCGTCGAGCTTGATCTCCAGCCGGTAGCGTGCCGGCCCTTCCGCCCGCAGCCGGTCGCGCAGCGCATTGGCGACCAGCCAGCCATTCTGCCCCGCGATCGGCGCGACCTCGACACCCGACAGCGTCTGACGCACCACCCCGCCCTCGCCCCCGGCATAGAGCGGGCGCAGGCCACAGCCGCCGAGCAGCAAGGCACCAGCGAGGACGGCGACGCGGATCATGCGACGATGTTCACGAGGCGGTCGGGGACGACGATGACCTTGCGCGGTGCCCTGCCCTCCAGCGCGCGGACGATCTTCTCGCTCGCCAGCGCGGCGGCCTCGGCCTCTTCCTTGGGCGCACCCTTGGCCAGGACGATCGTGTCGCGCAGCTTGCCGTTCACCTGCACCGCGATGGTCGATTCGGCCTCGACCAGCATGGCCGGATCGACGACCGGCCAGGGCGCATCGGCGATCAGGCCGGCACGCCCCAGTTGCGACCAGGCCTCCTCGGCCAGATGCGGGATCATCGGGCTGACCAGTAGCAGCAGCGCGTCCATGTCGGCATCCGACAGGGTCTTCGCCTTCTCCGCCTCGCCCAGCAGCGTGTAGAGCTTCGCCACCGCCTTGTTGAACTGCAGCGCGGTGATGTCGTCGGCAACGCCGGCGATGGTGCGATGGACGGCGCGGGTCAGCGCTTCGGGGCTGGTGCCGCCGGGGACGTGCGCCGCGACCAGTTTCCAGACGCGCTTGACGAAGCGTTCGGCGCCCTCAATCCCCGCCTCGCTCCACGGCAGGTCGCGTTCGGGCGGACTGTCGGACAGCATGAACCAGCGCGCGGCATCGGCGCCGTAGCGATCGAGAATCGGTTCGGGATCGACCGTATTCTTCTTCGACTTCGACATCTTCTCGATGCGGCCGATGGTGATCGCGTCGCCGGTCGCGGTTTCGATGCTGTCGGTCACTTCGGAGGGCGCAAGCCAGCGGCCATCCGCCGACTTGTACGTCTCGTGCGTGACCATGCCCTGCGTGAACAGGCCGGCAAACGGCTCCTTCAGGTCGATCAGCCCGACATGGTTGAGCGCCCGCGTCCAGAAGCGGGCATAGAGCAGATGGAGGATCGCATGTTCGACCCCGCCGATATACTGCCCGACCGGCAACCAGCTTTCCGCCACCGCCCGGTCGAACGGCTTGTCGTCCGGCTGGCTGGCGAAGCGGATGAAATACCAAGACGAATCGACGAAGGTGTCGAGCGTGTCGGTCTCCCGCCGCGCCGGTTTGCCGCAGGCCGGGCAATCGACATGCTTCCAGGTTGGATGCCGGTCGAGCGGATTGCCGGGAATGTCGAACGATACGTCGTCGGGCAACTTGACCGGCAGCTGCTCGGTCGCAACCGGCACCACGCCGCACGCGTCGCAATGCACGATCGGGATCGGCGTGCCCCAGTAACGCTGGCGGCTGACCCCCCAGTCGCGCAGACGCCATACGGTCGTACCCTTGCCCCAGCCGCCCGCTTCGGCCCGATCGATCACCGCGCGCTTGGCGGCGGCGACGTCCATGTCGTTCAGGAAGTCGGAGTTCACCAGGCGACCGGGGCCGGTATAGGCTTCGATGCCGTCGAACACCGGATCGGTCAGCTCGCCGTCAGCCACGACGCGGCGGACGTCGAGGCCGTATTTCCGCGCGAAATCGAGGTCGCGCTGGTCATGCGCCGGCACACCCATCACCGCGCCGGTGCCATAGTCCATCAGCACGAAGTTCGCGATATAGACCGGCAGCGTCCAACCGGAATCGAACGGATGCAATACTTCGTAACCGGTATTGAAGCCCAGCTTCTCGGCGGTTTCCAGCTCGGCAGCGGTCGTGCCGCCCTGCTTGCACCGTTCGATGAAGGCGGCTGCTTCCGGTTGCCATGTCGCAATTTCGCGTGCGATCGGATGATCGGCGGCGATCGCCACGAAGCTCGCGCCAAAGATCGTGTCTGGGCGGGTCGAATAGACTTCGATCGGTTCGGTCAGCGGGACCAGCGGCGCGAACGAAAATTGCAGCCCTTCCGACTTGCCGATCCAGTTTTCCTGCATCAGCCGGACCTTGTCGGGCCACTGGTCGAGCGTTCCAAGGCCTTCGAGCAGGTCGTCGGCGAAGTCGGTGATCTTCAGGAACCACTGCGACAGCTTGCGCTTCTCGACCAGCGCGCCCGACCGCCAACCGCGACCGTCGATCACCTGTTCATTGGCCAGCACGGTCATGTCGACCGGGTCCCAGTTGACCGCCGATTCCTTGCGATAGACCAGCCCGCCCTTAAGCAGTTCGAGGAACAGCGCCTGCTCATGCCCATAATATTCGGGATCGCAGGTGGCGAACTCGCGCGACCAGTCGAAGGCAAGGCCAAGGCGCTTCAGCTGCGCCTTCATCGCGGCGATATTGGCATAGGTCCAGGTGCCGGGATGGACCTTCTTTTCCATCGCCGCATTTTCGGCCGGCATCCCGAAGGCATCCCAGCCCATCGGATGCAGCACTTCGTGGCCGGTCATCCGCAGGAAACGGGCCAGCACGTCGCCCATCGTATAGTTGCGAACGTGCCCCATATGGATGCGCCCGGAGGGGTACGGGAACATCTCCAGCACATAGCGTTTGGGCTTGGACGAGTGGTCGTCGGCGACGAAAGTTTGCGCCGAATCCCATGCGGCCTGCCAGCGGGCATCGGCCTCGGCCGGCGAAAAACGCGGAGTCATGGTCGTCGGATCAGCCCGTGATGGCCCCGCGGCGCAGGTCGCGCGCACGGGTCAGGATGATGTCTTCCAGCTTCTGCACGGTGGCGGCCATGACCGGCGCCTCGACCCACTGGCCGCCCTGGTTCACCTGGCGGATCTGCGCCACGCGCAGCGCATCGGCGCGCAGGTCCTGGTCGAGGATCGTGACCGTCACCTTCGTGCGTTCGGTCGGCACCGCCGGGTTCACATACCAGTCGGTGACGATGACGCCGCCGTTCGAATCGGTCTGCGCCATCGGCATGAACGACAGCGTGTCGAGGCTGGCGCGCCACAGATAGCTGTTCACGCCGATCGTCGTCACCTTCGACGCGGCAAGGTCGCCCGCGACCCGGCCCTTGCCCCCGCTGCACGCGGCCATCGGCAAAGCAAGCGTTGCCAGCAACGCGATCAGCAGCGGGCGGTTCATCGGCGGTTCCTTGACTACAGGCCAATATGGCAGTTCGGCCCGCTTCTATAGGAGGTGGCGCGGACGCGGCAAGCGGGTTGGTGCCG
>CAJYRU010000362.1 GCA_913777295.1 uncultured Sphingomonas sp.
TCGAACGTGTCCCACGTCGGAATCTTGAACGGTTCGCCGATCCCGGCCGCCTGGGGCGAACGGTGATAATAGCCGCCGCCGATTTCGGCATCGAGGTTGTTGGCGATCGGCGTGGTGTATTCGGCACCGATCGTGGTAGTAAAGCGGGCCGACAGCGGCAGCTGGTATCCGGCCGCGTTGAACACACCGACGAAGTTCGGATCGCTGGAGTTCAGATTGGCACGGCAGCCGCCGGTCGTCTGGGTCGGGTAGCATTGCGCGCCGGGATAATCGTCGAACTTCGCATCGACATAGGATGCGGACGCCGACAGCGTCAGACCGGTGGTCGGACGCGCCTGTAGCGACAGGTCGACACCGCGCGTGGTTGCGGTCGCCGCGTTGCTGAGGACGAAGGTACGCAGCGCCTGCAGAAAGGCCTGCACCTGCAGGTCGTTGAACCGGGTGTAGAAGGCCGACACGCTGAAGCTCACCGCATTGTCGAGCGCCTTGCCCTTGACCCCCACCTCGCCGCCGCGCGAGATTTCGGGCTTCACGCGCAGATCGGCACCGATGGCGGGCGACGTGTTGGAAAAGCCCGGCCCCTTATACCCTTCGCCATAGAAGCCGTAGACCATCAGATCGGGGGTCGCCTGCCATTCCGCCCCGACCTTGTAGCTCAGATCGGTATAGTCGGTGTCCTGCCGCGTGACGTTGCGCGGCACGCCCAGCGTTACGAAATACCGGCCGAAATTCTCGCGAATATCGATCGACGCCTTTTCATGCGTCAGGCGCGCACCGGCACTGAGCCGGACGGTGTCGGTGACGGCGTAGGTCAGCTGGCCGAAGCCGGCATAGCTGTCCTGCGTCAGGTCATAGGCGTAATCCTGGCCCAGGAACGAGGTGTTGCTCACGCTGCAGGCTGGGGGCGGACCGGCGGTCACCGTCGCGCCGATGCAGAACGGGAAGCCCGACAATGCCTGGGTCGGCAGGCCGTTATTGCCGCCGCGGAAGCCCTGCGCCTTGCCGGTCGAGCGGAAGTAATAGAGACCCGCCTGCCCCGAAATACGGTTGCCTGTCGGCAGCGCGAGACGCAGTTCCTGGCTGTATTGATTATAGACCTGCTTCGACTGGTTCGAGCTGAAGAAGTTAACGGGCGTATTATCCGAATCGAACTGGAAGTCGATATCGGCGCGCTTCCACGCCGTGATGCTGCTCAACTCCATGCCGTTGGGGAGCGACAGGTTGATGTTCGCCTGCAACCCGCCGGTGTCGGAATCGCGATAATTGGGCGCTTCGGAAAAATATTGCAGGTTGCGTTCGCCGGCGATGAAACCGCGCGCCGGATACTGACTGCCTTGGCCGAATTCGCGAAAGGTGACGTCGTAGCGGCCGGTGATGCCCCGCTGGCGGTTATAGTCGCCGATGATGTAGATCGACAGCGCGTCGGTCGGTTCATACAAGAACTTGGCACGCAGGCCGAGGTTCGACAGGTCGTTGTCGTTCCGCACGGCCGAGTTGATGCGCGGGTAGGTGATCGAGTCCTGATCGCTATAGATCGCGTTCAGCCGCAGCGCGCTGTTCTCGCTGACCGGCACGTTCACCGTTCCGCGCAGCTGATAGCCGAAACCATTCTTCACGTCGCGGTCGCGCCGGACCAGTTCGGCGTCGGCGCTGCCCGAAAACTCGCCGAGTTTCGGCCGGTTGGTCGTGATGTTGACCAGACCCGCGGAAGCGTTCTTGCCGAACAGAAGCCCCTGCGGCCCGTTCAGAACTTCGACGCGGGCAATGTCGTAGAAGGCGTTGGAGGCGAACTCCTTGCTGCCCAGCACCACGTCGTCGACGACCTGCGACACGCTGGCTTCGACGGTGGTTGCGAAGCTGGAGGTGCCGACGCCACGGACGGAAAAGGTGTTGTCCTGCGCAACCTGCAGACTGGGGGCGAGCTTGGTGACGGCGGTCAGGTCGTTCGCGCCGCGCTGGACCAGCGCATCGCCGCTTACAACCGTGACGCTGAGCGGCACGCGCAGCACATTCTCGCTGCGGCGCTGCGCGGTAACGACGATCTCGCCGACGTCGTCCGCATTTCCTGTCACCGGGGCCGGCGCGGCGGCCTGCGCCGACGGCGCCGTGGCCTGCGCGAACGCCGCCTGCGGCGTCATCGCAAGAGGAAGCGCTGCAACCGTGTACAGCATCGCGGACTTACCGAACGTCTTCATCTTCCGTCATCCTCTCCCGTGTCGCTCGCGGCCGATCCTCTTCGGGGTGCCTGCGATCAATCTTCTTCTTGGCGCTCAGCGTTGCAGCCCGTCCGTCCTGGACTGTCCCTGCGGGGCGCAACCTTCGTGCCGGGCAGCAGCATGGAATGCTTCCAATACCCACCACTTGAGGAAGTTGGTCGCATATCGGGGAATAGACGTAAAATTTATTGTTTTGATGGAAGTCCATAAAATTTAAATATGCCACATTCTCCTATCCGCTTGATACGAAAAGGCCCGCGGGGGCAATCCTGGATTGTCCCCGCGGGCCTCTGCGCCTTTCGGATCGGGCGTCGATCAGCGAAACAGCCTGGGCGCGAACTGGTTGAGATAGGCGCGCCAATTGTCCCAGCTATGGCCGCCGGGGGTTTCGACATAGTCGTAGCGGATCTTGTACTTGTCGAGCATGGCGCGGGTCGGCGCGACGGTGCCGTACAGGAAGTCGTCCTTGCCCATGCCGTACCAGACGAGCTTCATGTCACGCGCGGCCATGCGCAAGCGGGCGTCGTTCGCACCTTCGTAGCCGGCGGTTTCGGCCTTCGCGTCCTGCACGCCCAGCCCCATCGAGAAGATGCCGACCGCGCGGAACAGGTCGGGGCGCGTCAGCCCGAAGTTCAGCGTATGCGCCCCGCCCATCGACAGGCCCGCCATCGCGCGCGATGCCGGCTTCACCACCGTGCGATAGGTGCGATCCACCAGCGGGATCAGGTCCTGGGTCAGGTCGTTGCCGAAGTCCGTGTTGACGAGGATGTTCTGGCCCGGTTTGGGCGGAGTGTGGCCTGCCGGCATGACGACGATCATCGGCACCGCCTTTCCGGCGGCGATCAGGTTGTCGAGGATGTACTGGGCGTGGCCGATGCTGGTCCAGCTGTCGTCGCTGTCGCCCGCACCATGCACCAGATACAGCACCGGATAGCGGCGCGCATCGCCGGTATAGCCGGGCGGCGTATAGACATGCGCCCGCCGCTTCACGCCCAGGCTGGCCGACATATACTCCAGTTCGCTGACGATGCCGTGCGGCACGTCCTGTCGGTAGGCCTGGAACGCGCCGGCCGGCCCCGGCACCTCGAAAACGCCAGTCAGGCCGTTGACCTGTTCCGACCACATCGTGCCGCGCGGATCGGGCACCGGCGCCCCATCCACCTGAAAGTTGAAGCGATAGGGCTGCGCCACGAGTGCGCGCGACGTCGTGGCGGTCCACATCCCCGTCGCATCGCGGGTCATGGCCAGTCCGTTGGCGACCCCATCGGTCATTCCGCCGGGGATCGCGTCGCCCAGATCGGGGCTGATGACCTTCGCCTCGCGCGCTAGTGGGGCGCACAGGCGAAAGGTGACGCGGCTGTCGGGCAGCACCTCGACCGATTTGTAGGTCGGCTGCGGATCGCGCCAGCTTTTCGGCAGACAGTTGGCGACCGGCGCGGCGGTGGGGGTCGCAGGGGCCGGCGTCTGGGCGTGTGCCGCGACGGGCAACCATGTGACACCCAGCACCGTGAGCAACAATGACGTCTTCATTCCAACCCCTCCCGTGGGCATTTTTCGGTTATCTTCGACAGGATATCAGGCCACTGCCGATCGCGCGAGAAAGCAGCGGCTGCGACGCGCGAAGACGAGCGGCGGTTCGGCAAAGGGCGGCTCCAGTTCGACCAACATCGCCCGAACCCGGGCACGGCGCCCCGCCGCGACGATCGCCGGAATGTCGACCCGGCCATCGCCCAGCGCCGTCGTTCGGTTCACGCCGGGCGCAGCATCCTTGGCCAGATCCTTCAGATGCAGGAAATCGATCCGCCGGGCATGGCGGTCGATCACCGCCACCGGATCGACGCCGGCGAGGATCGCCCAACCGCAATCGAGTTCGAAGCGGACGTCATGGCGCGCGGTCAGGGCGATCAGACGGTCGAACGGCGTCTCGCCTGCCGCGCCGCGAAACTCCTGGCCGTGATTGTGATAGCCGAGCCGTAATCCCGCCCGTCGCACCTTCTCCGAAGTCCGGTTGAGGAATGCGCCGTGTGCGGCCCAGTCGGCCGGGCCAAAGGCGTCCAGCGTCGCCGCGAACCGGTCTGGGGATACCCCTCCGGCGACGAACGGCGTCGAGCAGATCAGCGTCCCTGCGCCCACTGCGCGGCAGGTGGCGATCAGCAGGTCGAGATCGTCGGCAACCGACGGCGCACCGGGATAGAGGCGGCTCGCCGACGCATGGACGCTGGGTACCTTCAACCCGGCGTCGCGTGTTCCCGCCGCCATCTTCGCCGGCGGGGCCAGTCCGGCCAACAGTTCGACGTGGGTATATCCCGCCGCCGCGATGGCGCGCATCGTGCCGCCGAAGTCGGCCTGCGCTTCAGCCAGGAACGGGAACACCTGTATGCCGATGGCGGGCATGGGGCGCGCCCGCGCCAGCGCCGGGCCGCAAGCGGCGAGCGCCAGCCCGCCGCCGAGCAACGCGCGCCGCGCGATCACAGGCCGTTGCGTGCCGCGATCGCCCCCAGGACCGCCGCGCTCGGCTTCGGCGTGCGCTTGAACGTGCGCCTGTCGACCTCGATCAAGCCGAACCGGGCATGGTCGTTACCGCCCCATTCGAAATTGTCGAGCAGTGACCAGTGGATATAGCCAAGCACCGGCACGCCCTCTGCCATCGCCGCTGACAGATGCGCCAGCGCAGCGGGGATCAGGTTCGCGCGCAAACGGTCGTCGGTCGTCCCGACGCCATGTTCGGTCACGAGGATCGGCTTGCGGGTCTGCGCGTGGACATAGCGGACGGCGTTGGCGAGCGACGCCGGATAGATTTCGACGCCGCTGTGGTTGACCGGCACGCCCGGCGGGGTCGGGCGCTTGCCCTTCGCATCCCACACCGCGCGTTCGTAATTCTGGACGCCGACATAATCATCGTCACGGGTCGCGCGCAGCCAGCGACCGTAGAAAGTCTCGCGCCGCGCGTCGCGCACGCTGTTCGCGCCTTCCGCCTGATCGTCGAGGACGGCCAGCGTCACGCCGACCGGCAGGTTGCTGCGCACCGCCTTGATCGCCTGGCGGCCGGCGACATGGGCGGCGAGCAGGTTGCGGGTGATCGGTTCGACATGTTCGGGCAGCACGATGTTGCCGACCGTGAAACGGTCGCTGCCGCTCGCCTTCGCACAGGCGGCAAGGCTGGCGCGCAACGCATTCCAGAACGGCGGCGGCAGCACTGACTGGAGCAGCAGCGCGTTGTTTGGTTCGTTGAAGGTGGTCACATAGGCAATGCGGTCGCCCAGGTGGCGCATCACCCGGTCGCAATAGCGCGCGAACAGCGCGGGCGAATCGTCGTTCAGCCACCCGCCCCGCGCCGCGAACCAGCGCGGCGTGGTGAAATGGCACAGGGTGACGACCGGGCGCATCCCACGCGCGAGACATCCGTCGACGATCGCTTTGTAATGGTCGAGCATCGCGATCGAGAACATGCCGTCGACCGGCTCGATCCGCGGCCATTCGATCGAAAAGCGATAGGCGTTGAGGTGCATGTTCTTCGCGAGATCGAGATCGACCGGCCACAGTTCGAAACTGTTGCACGCATCGCCCGATGGTGCCTCGCCCAGCATCGGCGAGGTCGTCTCCAGCAGCCATTGATCGGCGTTGACGTTATTACCCTCGACCTGATGGCCGGCCGTCGCCGCACCCCACAGGAACCCCTTTGGAAAGCGCGCGCGAGGTTGTGGAGCAGCGGAGGCGGGCAGCGACCATGCTGCCATGCCCGCCGCCGCGGTCGCCATCATCCGGCGGCGATCGACGATCATTGAGGGAAGGCTCATGCCGCGACGCTCAGTGTCTTGGCATCGCTGTTGAGCGACGGAAACGGCAGGTAGGATACCCGCAATCGTTCGGTCAGCGTCAGGGCATGTTCGCCGGCCTCCAGCGGCGTCCCAGTTACGACCGAAATCGTCGCGACCGCGCCGAACCCCCAACGGCGGTCATAGGCGGTTTCCATGCCATCAAGCGTGATCGGCCCCTCCCCTTCATCGAACCGCACCGCGTCGCGCGGGATCGCTTCGCCGTCCAGCGTAATGGCGAGGTCTTCGATCATCGACAGGCCGATGCCGCGATAATAGCCGAGCTTGGCGTCGAAGGCGAAGCCGTCGGGCGTGGCGCGCAGGCTGTCGTCCACGATCAGATATTTGTCGAACATGGGTCAGCGCGCTCCTTCACCGGCCAGCAGACGTTCGAACATGGCGTGCTGGCGACGCACCTGTTCGCGGCTGTCGACGGGCATCACGTCCTGAATCCAGCGATTGCCCTCATATTCACTCGACAGATACCCGTTCCATTCGGCCTTCTGCAGCACCGGGATCACTTCGTCATAGGCGATCGATGGATCGGTCGCCTCGGGCGTCATTTCATAAAATTTCGCCTGGATGTGCCGGAAATAGGGGGCGTAATCGGCCAGCCGCTTGGGATTCGCATAGGGCGCATGGCGCAGCGTCTCCGCCATCGCCACCTCGGCCTTGTTGCCGCCCATCTTCACCGCGACCTCATAGATCGTGTATTCGGCCATGATCTTCTGCTCATGCTGGTCGACGATGAATTGCGCGACCTCCGGCCGGGCGCCCTGCCGTTCGAACCGCGCACGGAACGCGGGCGGGTAGTGTTTCATGAAGATGCCCATGTCGGGCAGGATGCCGAGATGTTTCGTGCCCAGCCGGTCGGCGACGTCGACAGTGCGCAGAATCCATGCGTGTTCGAGATGCCATGGCGCATGGACCTCCACGCCCATATGGATGTCGCGTTCCTCGGCATAGGGTACGCAGCGTTCGAGGATGTCGGGCCGCACGAACACCAGAATGCGCATGTTGCGGATGCCCAGCCGGTGACACAGGTCGAGGTCGCGACGGATCGATTCCACCTGCTCGTCATCCGACATCAGGCGGTCCTTGCGCCGCTTGGTGTCGAGGAACATGTCGTAGCAGGTCAGTTCGCAGCCATGCTTTGCCGCGGTTTCCTGCCACCATGCGACTTCGGCATCGGTGACGTTGGGAAAGCTCGGCATATTCTGTTCGGGCAGCACTTCGACGCCGGTCGCACCGAGCGATGCGGTGAAGGCGATCGCGTCCTCGACCGTCATCTGGCCGAGGAACAGCTCCTCCTGGAAACTATAGAGGCTGACGCCCCGCTTGATGGTGCCGCTCATGCTGGCTCACGCTCCTGATGGGGGTGTACGGCCGCGCTCGCGTCGCGGTCCTGAAGGATCAATTCGGCTGCACGCCAGCCCAGCATCATCGCCGGGCCGTTGGTGTTGCCCGATGGCGGCGTCGGCATCGCCGAGCAGTCGACAACGCGCAGCCCGTCGATGCCGCGCACCCGCAGTCGCCCGTCGAGGACGGCATCGTCGCCGCTACCCATGCGGCAGGTGCCCGTCGCGTGAACGCCGGGACTGACCAGCCATTTTAGCGCTTCGCCGATCTGTTCGTCGGTCTGGCAGGCGTCACCCGGCACCACTTCGTGTTCGATGAAGTTCGCCAGCGCCGGCTGTGCCGCGAAGCGCCGCATCAGCCGCAGCATGTCGACCAGCAGCTTGCGGTCCTCGGGGTCACCCCACCAGTTCGCATCGACGTCGATCGGGTCTTCGATATTGGCCGACCGGATCGCGACATGGCCGCGCGTCTTTGGTCGCAGATAATAGCCGTTGAGCGTCAGGCCGGGCTTGTCCTCCAGGGCGCCGCGCGCCGGATCGGCCTTGATCTCCTCGCTAGAGCGCATCGAGAACGGACCGACGCCAAACTGCACATCGGGCCAGTGCGTGGGGCCACGCATCGATACCAATGCGGTCAGTTCGGGGGAGGTGTACGCCATCAGTCCGGTGCGCGTGGCGTAATATTGCGCGACGTGGCGCATCAGCCGCCAGCCATGAAATTCGCGGTTGAAGCCCTTGTCGTTCCTCATCCGGAACGAGATCGAAAACATGACATGGTCGACCATGTTGCGTCCGACCGCCGGAACATCGGCAACCACCGGCACGCCCGCTGCCGCCAGCACCTCCGCCGGGCCGACGCCCGAGATTTGCAGCAGCTTGGGGCTTTGCAGCACGCCCGCCGACAGGATCACGTCATGATCGGCCAGCACCTCGTGCAAGGTATCGCCGACGCGGTAGCGGACACCGGTCGCACGGCGTCCGTCGAACGTCACCCGCTCGACCAGCGCATCGGTGATGACCGTCAGGTTCGGGCGCTTCATCGCGGGTTTCAAGAACGCGCGATAGGCCGATGCCCGCCGCCCGCGCCGGTCGACCGTCGCCTGGGTATAGCCAATCCCCTGCGTGTTCGGGGTGTTGATATCCTTGAGTACCGGAATGCCCATCTCGCGCGCGGCGCTCAGCGATGCGTTCAGCACCGGCGTGCGGAACGGCAGCTCCGTCACCTGCAACGGGCCGCCACGTCCGCGCGAGGCATGGGCGTGCGGGTAGCGATAATCCTCCATGGCGGAGAAGCATCGCTCGACCTCTTTCCATGACCATTCGGTTAGCCCCATGGCGGCCCAGCTATCGTAATCGGCTGGCATTCCGCGCAGATACCAGGTACCGTTGGTCGAACTGGACCCACCCAGGCCCCGGCCATAGGACCAGACTTCGTTGGCGGGACGGTCGTCCTGCGCCTTGACCGGGAAGCGCCAGAAATAGCCGGGCTTGCCCCACATCTTCATGAAGGCGCGCGGCATGTTGACCAGTTCGGTCTCGTTGCGCCCGCCGGCTTCGAGCAGCAGCACCCGGCTGCGGCCATCGGCGCTCAGCCGGTCGGCGAGGACGCAGCCCGACGACCCCGCGCCGACGATGATGTAATCGTAGTTAGTCATGAAACCTGCGCCCGAAGAGTGCGTGACGACCCGAACAGGGTGCCGGAAAAGAGACTGACGCCCGCCAGGATCAGCGCGATTACGCCGACGACCGCCATGGCCGGCTGAAGCCCGCCCGCCATGCCGCCGAGCAGGGTGATCATCGGCGGGCACAGGAAGGTGCCGGCGAAGAAGGTCGTGACCCAGATGCCGAGGCCGCGTCCGCGCTGTTCGGGCGGCAGGATCGCCTGGCCCCAGGCAAGGAGTGCGGGGATGACGAAGCCAGCGCCGAACTGCTGCAGCACGGCACCGACCGCGATCACCTCGAAACTGTGCCCGAGCCCGATCACGAGCTGCCCGACGCCGATGAACCCACCGGCCAGCGCCAGATGCTGCGCGATCGTCATGCGGTGCGTGTAGCGATAGCCGAAGGCGCCGGCGATGAATCCGAGGCTGGTGAGCGCCTGGAGGATGCCGACGCGGGTCGACGAACCGACCCCGGCATTGGTCAACACCTGCGCGATGTGGAGCGGTTCGGCATAATAGACGAGCGAGGTGAGCAACGTGACGGACCCGATCAGCAGCGCCTGCCGCAGCGGATAGGCGGCGCGGGGACGCTCGATCGCGTCCTTGTTCGTCAGCACCTCGGGTTCGTCGATGAACAGCAATGCGAGGATCAGGCCCGGAATGGCAAGCGCGTAGATGTAGAACGGCCCCTGCCAACTGATATCGGCCAGCGCCCCGCCCGCCGCGATCAACATAAAGCCCGCCAGCGACGTGGAGATGCCGACCCACGCGACCCATTTGTGCCGCTGTTCACCGAAATAGTCGCCGATCAGCGCACTCGACACGGTCACCACGAACGCCTCGGCGATACCCAGCACGGCGCGACTGGCGACGATCAGGGTCAGGTCGGCGACGAACACCGGCACCAGCCCCGACAGGACGTAAAGGATCATGCCGCCAATGAAGGTCTGCCGCCGGCCGATCCGGTCGGCCAGTGCGCCGGCAAAGGGTGACGACAATGCGATCATCAGCGACGGGATCGTCACGATCATCGGCACCAGGATTTGCGCATGGGCAATGCCGCCGAACTGCGCGAACAGCTTCGGGATCGCCGGAAACAGCGATACGATCGCCATCACCGGCAGGATCTGGGCATAGATCAGCGTGATGCCCTTGGCGGTCGTGCCCCGTCCTGCGGTCGCGGTCATCGTGCGTTCCGTAGGTTACGGAGCATGGCGATGGCGACCATCACCCTGCTCCACCGGTTCGGTACGGCCGTTCGCATACACCCTCCATCGTCACGCCGGGCCGATACCGTGCGGCCCCTGGTCGTCCGGCACATAGTAGGACATCTGATTTATAAGGAAAATCGAACTTCTTGATCGATTTTCATTCGCCGCGTCTATGCACGCGACCTTAGAAGATTCCCGCGAGCCAGAGCGATCCGATCAGCGTCGACAGGGCGGTCATGCCCATTGCCACGCATCGGACATTTTCCAGCCAGGTCGTCGGCAGCGTCGAAGGGACGGCATCGTGCATAACAGGTTCCTCTTCTCATAAAGCCGCGTCCGCGTCGTTCGCGCGGATCGCGGCGGCCAAAGTCATGCGGCGACGACCTGCTGATCGATCCGCCCGAAGCTATCGCCTGCGTACATCGTCACCCGGTCTCCGAAGCGGAGAAACGGGGTCATCGGCCGTCCGGCGATCGCGTCGATGGC
>CAJYRU010000363.1 GCA_913777295.1 uncultured Sphingomonas sp.
CACGCCTTCGGGCCGGGCGATCTGGGCATTGGGGGAAAAGCATGACCATCCTGTCGGACCATTGGATTCGCGAACAGGCGCTGGCGACGGGGATGATCGAACCCTTCGTCGAATCGCAGCGGCGCGAAGGCTGCATCAGCTACGGCCTGTCGTCCTACGGCTATGACGCACGGGTGTCGGACGAGTTCAAAATCTTCACCAATGTCGATTCGGCAGTGGTGGACCCCAAGGACTTTGCGCAGAACAGCTTCGTCGATCGCAAGACTGATGTGTGCATCATTCCGCCCAACAGCTTTGCGCTGGCGCGCACCGTCGAATATTTCCGCGTGCCGCGCGACGTGCTGGTCATCTGCCTCGGCAAATCGACCTATGCCCGGTGCGGCATCATCGTGAACGTGACCCCGCTGGAGCCGGAATGGGAGGGGCATGTCACGCTGGAATTTTCCAACACCACGCCGCTGCCGGCCAAGATCTATGCCAATGAAGGCGCGTGCCAGTTCCTGTTCCTGAAGGGCGACCAGCCCTGCGGCACCAGCTATGCCGACCGCGCGGGCAAATATATGGGCCAGCGCGGCGTGACCCTGCCGCGGCTTTGACGATGATCGGGCGCAACTGGACCGGGCGCAGCGCCGTCGTGCGGTCGGCCGCGTTGCTGCCGATCCTCGCGCTGCTCGCGCCGAAACTGCCGCTGCAATGGGCATTCGGGATTGGCTGCGTACTGATCGGCTGGTTCGCGTTCGTCTGCGCCCGGGTCGCGATCAACGATCACCGGCGGGCATCGGAAACCCCGCCGTTCCGGCCGTTCCGCCGCTCGCGATAGGGTTGGCGCGGCGGGGCGACCGTCGTAGGCACTTCCCATGGGTGCCGCCCGCCATCCCGCACCGTCGTTATCCGTCCGGTCGATAGCGTGACGGCGACGCCGCCGGTGCGCGCCAGCATCAGTCGGTCGAGCTTGAGCCAGCGCGGGGTACATTTGTCGGGCAGCCGCCGTTCGCTGACCACGATGTCGGCCCGGGCGCAGGCGGCGACCAGTTCGGCCCATGGCACCGCATAGCCGCTGCGCGTGGCAAGGATCGTCCACACCCGCCCGCCGGCGGTACGCCGCGCGATGCACAGGTCGGGGCTGCACCGCGCGCCGGGTTGCTCCGACAAAGGCGGCAGTTCGCCGATCACCCCGCCGCCCTCGCCCAGCGTCGATCGGACATACTTCCCCGCCCGGTCGCGCAGGATCGCCATGCCGTCATCGTCGGTCGCCAGTGCCAGATGCCGGCCATCGCCCGTCACCAGCAGGTCGGGCGCGGGCGTCGCCAGCGCCCAGATCGCGCCTACAACCAGCGGTACCACGCCCCATCGCCGCCACGTCGTCCGCCACAGCGCGATCCACAACCCGCCGGCGACCATCAGCGCAAAGGCCCCGTCCGGCATCGCCGGCAGGGCAGCGACCGATCCGGGCGCCGACGACACGAGGTGCGCGATCCACAGCAGCAGCGCCAGCGACCGATCGACCGCCCACCATGCCGGGGCGCCCAACCCGATCGGATCGAGCAGCAGCGCCAGCGCCTCCAGCGGCATCGTGACGAAGGTCGTCAGCGGAATGGCGACGATATTGGCCAGCGCGCCGTACAGGCCCGCGGTATGGAAGTGATATAGTCCGATCGGCATCAACGCCGCCTCGACCGCGACGCCGGTCAGCAGCAATGAACCCAGCTCACGCAGCAACCGCCAGCCAACTGGCTCCTCCCGCTTGAGGAACCAGCGGCGCACCATCGGGTGTTCGTGCAGCGCGACGATCGCGGTGACGGCGGCAAAGCTCAGCTGGAAACTCGGCCCGGCGAGCGATTCGGGCAGGACCAGCAGTACCAGCAGCGCTCCGGCGGCGATCATCCGCAGGGTAATCGCCTCGCGCCCCAGCGACAGCGCAGCCAAGACGAGCAGCGCGGCGATGCACGAGCGCACCGTCGGCACGTCCGCCCCCGACAGCCAGGTATAGAATAACGCAGCGCACGCGCCCGCCCCCGCCGCCACGACCGGCAACCGCAGCCGCAGCGCCAGCGGCGGGAACAATGCGAGCAGCTTCAGCACCAGCGCCATCGTCGCAACGACGACCGCCGTCACATGCAGCCCGCTGATCGACAGCAGGTGGGCAAGGCCCGACCGTCGCATCGCGTCGGCATCCTCCTCGGCGATCGCGCCCCGGTCGCCGGTCACGAACGCGGCGGCGATCCCGCCATTGCTGCCGCCCACCCGCGACAGGATATGGTCAGTCAGCCGGTCGCGCAGCGCTGCATTGCCCGGGTCGCCCGCCGCGACCACCCGCACGGGGGCAAAGCCGCGCCCGGTCGCGCCCAGCCCCTGAAACCACGCCGCCCGCGCAAAGTCATAGGCGCCCGGTACGGCCGCGTTCGGCGGCGGCATCAGCCGCGCCCGAAGCGCGATGCGCGCGCCCGGCACGACGCCTGTCGGCATGTCCTTTTCCGACAGGTTGACGCGGATGCGGGGCGGCAATTCCGCCGACGCGTCGGGCCGAAGCGTCAGCCGAACCGCCTCCCGCGCGGGTAGCGGCTCGACCCGCTCGACCTTCGCTTCGAACGCGACCACCACGGGCCGGGCGAGCACCGGCGCGGCAACCCGCTCGGCACGCCACCACACCAGCGCACAGCCCAACATCGCCAGCAATCCGGCCATCGTCACCGCCCGCGCGGTGCGCGTGCCCCAGGGCAGCACCATCCCCGCCAGCGCGACCGACAGCGCCAGCAACAGGAACGCGACACACGCGCCCTGCCCCGGCAGCATGAACCATGCCGCGATGCCGACGCCCAGCGCGACCGGCATCCAGAGCGGCAATTGCCCCCGTTCCGCCTCCGCCAGCGCCTCCATGCGGGCAAGGAACCGATGCGGGGGGCGCACGGTTTGAAGCGTGCCGGGTGCCATGCTAGGGGCGGTCGCGGCTGAATGGGCCATCATGTTTCACCCGATGTCTGGGGGTATCCGCGCTTGGGCGCAACCAATTCCGCGACGCCTGTCGTCACCCGTTTCGCACCGTCCCCGACGGGCTTTCTGCATATCGGCGGCGCGCGCACCGCGCTGTTCAACTGGCTGTATGCCCGTCGCCACGGCGGTCGCTTCCTGTTGCGGATCGAGGATACCGATCGCGCGCGTTCGACCCAGCCGGCGATCGATGCGATCCTCGACGGGATGCGCTGGCTCGGTCTCGACTGGGACGGCGATGCCGTGTTCCAGTTCGCGCGTGCCGACCGCCATGCCGCCGTCGCGCACCAGTTGCTCGACGCCGGCCATGCGTATCGCTGCTATGCCACTCCGGAAGAACTGACGGCGCTCCGCGAGGAACAGCGCGCCGCCGGCAAGCCGATCCGCTATGACGGCCGCTGGCGGGACCGTTCGCCCGAGGATGCTCCCGAAGGCGCGCCCTTCGTCGTCCGGCTGAAGGCGCCGAAGGAGGGCGCCGTCACGATTTCGGACCAAGTGCAGGGTGACGTGACCGTCGCCAATGCCGAGCTGGACGATTTCGTGCTGCTGCGCTCCGACGGCACGCCGACCTATATGCTGGCGGTGGTCGTCGACGATCACGACATGGGCGTCACCCATGTCATCCGTGGCGACGATCATCTCAACAACGCCTTCCGCCAGCTAGCACTGATCCGCGCGATGGACGCGGTCGAGGGCGGCTGGCCCGATCCGGTCTATGCCCATGTCCCGCTGATCCATGGTGCCGATGGCGCGAAGCTATCGAAGCGGCACGGCGCGCTGGGCGTCGAGGCGTATCGCGACGAACTGGGCGTGCTGCCCGAAGCGCTGAACAACTATCTGCTGCGCCTCGGCTGGGGCCATGGCGATGAGGAGATCATCAGCCGCGAGCGCGCGACCGAGGTGTTCGACCTGTCCGGGGCCGGCCGCTCGCCGTCGCGATTCGATACCAAGAAGCTGTTGAACCTGAACGGTCATTACATCCGCGAGGCGGACGATGCGCGGCTGACCGATCTGGTGGCGGAGCGTCTTCCGGCCGGGATCGACCGTGATCTGCTGCAACGCGCCATGCCGGTGTTGAAGGTCCGCGCCGCCGACATCAACGAACTGTCGGCCAATGCGGCCTTCTTCTTCCGCACCCGCCCCCTCGCGATGGACGATGGCGCGACCGCGCTGCTGACCCCGGAAGCCCGCGCGATCCTCACGCCGTTGCACGCCAAGCTTGACGCACTCGCAGCATGGGATACGGAGGCGATCGAAGCTGCGGTACGCGAAGTGGCGGAGGCGGCGGGGTTGAAGCTGGGTGCCGCCGCGCAACCGCTTCGCGCCGCGCTGACGGGTTCGCGCACATCGCCGGGGATTTTCGACGTGCTGGCCCTGCTGGGTCGCGCCGAAAGCCTTGGCCGCATCGAAGACCAGATGGCCAAATCGGCCGCATAACGTAACAGGAGACGCCGAATGGCCGAAGACGCTAAGCTGCAGGTTGCGGGCAAGGACGTCCAATTTCCGGTACGGTCGGGCACCATCGGTCCCGACGTGATCGACATCCGCAAACTCTATGCGCAGACCGGCACCTTCACCTACGATCCGGGCTTCACCTCGACGGCCAGCTGCGACTCGGCGCTGACCTATATCGACGGTGACGAAGGCGTGCTGCTGCACCGCGGCTATCCGATCGGGCAGCTGGCCGAAGAGTCGAGCTTCATGGAGGTCGCCTATCTGCTGCTGAACGGCGAACTGCCCTCGGGCGACGAGCTGACCAAGTTCACCGGCACGATCACGCGCCACACC